>JAIRVW010000311.1 GCA_031253705.1 Brucellaceae bacterium | reverse complement strand
GAAAAGTGCTGGTCAGTTCGTGAGAAAGTGACATCGACTTCACGGGATTTGTAATCAAGGTTAGCGCCGATAAACCGGTAATGGGGCTTTACCTCTTCAAACTGCCCCTGAATGCCGGTGTCACTTTTCAGAAATGTGCCGGTTTTGCCAAGTATTGCCAGTGTCTCTGCAACTGTCAGAGGTGTGCCGCGTGTGCCGCCGCTGAAAAGCACAATACCGCCAAGATTGATGCGGCCAGCAGCATTCAGCACTGAGATCGTGCCGTCTGCATTGACCCTGATGTCCAGTGTGCTGCCTTTTTTGAGATCCGCATTGCCGTGGACGGTGAGTGTTCCGGTGCCGGATGTGCGGAAATCACCGGGGGAAACGAAAGATCCGCTCTCAGCAAACAGATCACCGGTTGAACCAAGTCCACTCAGAATGCCGCCGGAATATACATAGACCTGTGAAGCCACTGATCCGTTGATCATCAGTTCACCGGCGAGAATATCTGTTGGGCCACGATAGCTGTTGTGACTATTGATAATCGTCAGCCCGTGCCCCTTTTGTTTTACTCCGCCGTCGCCACTGATGATATTATCAATAATGAACAAATTATTACGGTTAAATGAAAGGAAAGCCTGTTCGGCGATATCAATATTACCAGTCACAGAGCCTGTGGCACCGCCATCACCCAGTTCCAGTTCACCGTTTTTAATGAACGTGCCGCCGGTATAGCTGTGACCACCGGTGAAAGTGAGCTTGCCGTTGTTAAGTTTATAGACAGATTTGTTTCCGGTCAGATAACCGGAAACAACGTTGTCTGTCACCGGAAAGAAGAAATTGCGTTCGGTCTGATATTGCCCCTCAGGAGACGTGACATAAAAACCGGCAAGATCGGGGTTTAACCAATATTCCCGCATATAATTGGCAATGTAATGATGCGTGCGGGTCGTCGGATGAATGCCATCCCAGAACATAAATTCATTTTGTGCTTCTGATCCTGTCGGGGCATTTTTACAGGCTGCGATTTTTATGCAGGCATCAGCCGTGTTTTTATAGCCGAATAGTTCCGGATAGCGCATTGCCGTATCAAGAAAGCCATTCATATCCGGCGCATAAAGATTGGCATCGGAATGGCGCGCGCTGAAATCTGCAACCGCATCAGCAATTGCTTTGTTAAATGCCTGCATGGCTTCATGGGGCAGGGGGGAGCCGCCCTTGTTGAAGCGGGGTATCCGCCCAAAATCCGGAAAATCGGGAATGAGAAAATTTCGCCCGCCGGCCTGATAAAGCCGCTCCAGTGCATCAAGGAGCTGATCCCTGACAAAACTGGCTTTATCATGAGGAGAGATATTTCTTTCTATTGTGTCCAGAGCATCATTCGCACCAGCCCAGAGTGCTATAATCGAATCCGGTGAAATCCTGTTCACACTGCCGTTTTTATTATCGAGATAGGCATCAAGCTGATCGCTGATCGTCGGGATAAGAGTATGTTTGACCCATCCTTTAATGCCGCCGCCGGATGAATAAGTTGCCCCGCCGACACTATAATTCAGGTTCGTATTACGGTCGCTGCTGTCGTCGCCAAAATCTCCTGTTTTTGCCCATAACGGCGTCTGTATCCATGCAAGATATATATGTCCGATGCCTCTTTTCTGATCGGAGAAAAGATATTCATCCCAGACAATTCCGTTGCTGAACCTGCCATTTGTCAGCTGCGTATCTACTTTCTTTTGAACCAGCCAGTCCCAGCCGTCGAATTGCCCGTTATCACTCAGACTGTCGCCGAAGATGATTGCCCTGTTGAAAGGCGATGGATCGTGGGTGATTTCTTTATGGGAATAAGACGCGGATGAAAGCAGTAATTGAGTTGAAAATATTATGAGAAAAACCGTGATTTTACGGTTTATAATATTTTTATAATGCATATTTCGTCCCTGTTTTATTGTTTTTGCAATTATGTTTGTTGTTTTTATTGTTGAATATTGCAGTAACAGGGGGGCATAAATTGGCGGGTCAGATAGTGCTCATTAAACACTGATCGTGCCTGATTCTTTCGTGATCAGATTTTCGGACACAATTGAGCCGCGAACACATGCTTTGTGGCATCTTAATGTGTGAGATTTTGCTATTTTACGACCGATCCGGTTGAAAAAGTCGTGTCCGGCGGGCATTGCAGTCTCGATGCAGTGCGAATAAACTCGTATTAACATTGCCGATTGTTCTCAGCTATGGTTTATGAACCCTCTGACACAGGAATGATTTGCCCATGATTTGTGTTGCCGAAACACCGGAGACAGCATGACGACTTTTAAATTCCCAGATAATGCAGCCAAGTTGACTGGTGCTGAGGGTTCTCAAATTCGTAAAGTGACAAAGCTGGCATTAGCATCTGGCGCAGTCATGCTGACAATGGCACTTGCAGGTTGTGCGTCCGGCGACAAAGATGTTGACCTGTCCAAATATGTCGAAAGCATCGATCCGGCTGATAAGCTTTACAATGAAGGTCTTGCCAATCTTGACGCAGGCCGTCTTGATGAAGCCGCCAAGAAATTTGCCGCCGTTGATCGTCAGCACCCTTATACAGAATATGCGCGTAAGTCGCTGGTGATGGCAGCCTTCACCAATTACCGTAAAGGTAATTATGAAGAAGCTATCTCGATGGCCAAGCGCTACAATACACTTTATCCGACCTCGGATGAATCCGCTTATGCCTATTATATTATCGGCCTGAGCTATTTCCGTCAGATTCCGGATGTGACGCGCGATCAGGCGGCCAGCCGCCGTGCGATTGCTGCGATGCAGGAAGTGGTCGACCGTTTCCCGAAATCGGAATATGTTGAAGACGCTAAAACCAAAATCCGTTTCGCCCGCGACCAGCTCGCCGGTAAGGATATGCAGGTTGGCCGTTACTATCTTGAGCGCAAGGAATATCTGGGCGCGATCAAGCGTTTTCGCAATGTGGTTGAGGAATATTCCAACACCCGTCAGGTGGAAGAAGCGCTGGCTCGTTTGACAGAAGCCTATTATGCGCTGGGTCTGGTGTCTGAAGCACAGACTGCCGCGGCCGTTCTGGGTAAGAACTTCCCGGACAGCCCTTGGTATAAAGATTCCTACAAGCTGTTGCAGGGCGGTGGTCTTGAGCCGCGCGAAAACAAAGGTTCGTGGCTTTCCAAAGCATCCTCGCTCATCACGGGCGGCGCTTAATTCATAAATAAAGGCAGCCATGCTAGCGCAACTGTCGATCCGCGATATTGTCCTGATTGAGAAACTCGATATCGAGTTTCGGCAAGGACTGTCTGTGCTCACCGGTGAAACCGGTGCAGGTAAATCTATTCTGCTCGACAGTTTGTCTCTGGCGCTGGGCGCCAGAGGCGATGCGTCCCTTGTACGCCACGGCGCGGATCAGGGGCAGGTGACAGCGGTGTTTGATGTCGGCATCAATCATCCCGCACGCAATTTCCTCAAAGACAATGAAATCAATGATGACGGCGATATTATTCTGCGGCGTGTGCAGAATAGCGACGGCCGTTCGCGTGTTTTCATCAATGATCAGGCGGCAAGTGTCGGCTTGCTGCGTGAGCTTGGCCGTCATCTGGTGGAAATCCACGGCCAGCATGATGACCGTGCGCTGATCGACACAGATTTGCACCGCACGCTGCTGGATGCGTTCGGCGGGCTGGACGGGCAGACCCTGCAGCTGCGCCGCTTGTATAAGCAATGGCGTGACAGTGAGAGCGCCTTGGTCAAGCATCGCGCTAAGGTGGAAGCCGCAGCGCGTGAGGCGGATTATCTGCGCTCCTCGGCAGAAGAACTCTCCAAGCTTGACCCGCAACCGGATGAAGAAGATGAGCTGGCTGAAAAGCGCTCGATCATGATGAAATCCGAGAAGATTGCGACAGATGTCAGCGAAGCCAATGATCTTCTGTCCGGACATGAATCGCCGGTGCCGACTTTGGCTGCACTGGTGCGCCGTCTTGAGCGCAAAATGCCAGAAGCGCCGCATCTGCTGGAGCCGGTGATTAAAGCGATTGACGAGGCGCTGGATCGTCTTGGCGATGCCCAGAGCGGTATTGATACGGCAATGCGTGAGATCGATTTTGATCCGCGTGTGCTGGAAAGCGTTGAAGAACGCCTGTTTGCACTGCGTGCAGCATCCCGCAAATTCTCGGTGCCGGTGGCCAATCTGGCTGCTCTGCGTGAAAAGATGGATGCAGATTTGCTTGATCTGGATGCAGGTAGCGAAAAGCTTGAGAAGCTGGAAGCGCAGGCGCAGGAAAACCGTGCAATTTATGACGCAGCAGCAGTCGCTTTGTCGGCAGAGCGCACAAAGATCGCGCAGTCACTGACACAGGCTGTGATGCAGGAGTTGCCGGCTCTGAAGCTGGAGCGTGCGGAATTTATCGTCAATATTGAAACCGATGCGGAAAACCGCAGTGCTGAAGGTATTGATGTTGTTGAATATTGGGTGCGAACCAATCCGGGTACTCGCGCAGGGCCAATGATGAAAGTGGCCTCGGGCGGTGAATTGTCCCGTTTCCTGCTCGCGCTCAAAGTTGCCCTTGCTGATCGCGGTTCGGCACCGACTTTGGTGTTCGATGAAATTGATACCGGTGTTGGCGGTGCTGTGGCCGATGCGATTGGTCAGCGTCTGGCGCGTCTTTCTTCCAATGTGCAGGTGCTCTCTGTCACCCATGCGCCGCAGGTGGCTGCGCGTGCGACAACGCATTTTCTGATTGCCAAGGCGCAAGGGGAGAGCGAGCAGATGCGCACCTCTATCCGCACGATGGAAGTTGCCGAGCGTCAGGAAGAAATCGCACGTATGCTTGCCGGTGCCAGCGTGACTGATGAAGCCCGCGCTGCAGCCGAGCGATTGCTGCGGGAAAACGGCGCTTTGACTGTATAAAAATTAGTCTTGAGCGTTTGATTTTCATCACCTGTGCTATATTCAATTCGTAAACGGAGACGAGTTGAAGATGAGCGAAATCGGCGTTGAAAATTTGAGCGAAGAACAGGCCGCAGCTGAGCTTGCCTTGCTGGCCAAAACCATCGCTGAGCATGATTTCCTTTATAATACGCAGGATGCGCCGACAATTTCCGATGCGGAATATGATGCGCTGCGCCGCCGCAATCAGGCGATTGAACAACGCTTTCCGCAGCTGATCCGTGAAGATTCACCCTCGCTGAAAGTCGGTGCGACGGTTTCCGAGAAATTCTCCAAAATCACCCATAATGTGCCGATGCTGTCGCTGGATAATGCCTTTAGCGACGAGGATGTGGGTGAGTTTGTCGGGCGTATTTACCGTTTTCTCAAGCTTTTCCCGGGCAGCCCGCTTGGCATTACCGCAGAGCCGAAGATTGACGGGCTGTCGCTCTCGCTGCGTTACGAACAGGGACGGCTGGTCAGTGCTGCCACACGCGGCGATGGTTCTGTGGGGGAGAATGTCACCAACAATGCCCGCACCATTGCCGATATTCCGCAGGTTCTGCATGGTGATGCGCCGGACGTGTTGGAAGTGCGCGGCGAAGTCTATATGAGCCATGCGGACTTTGCGGCGCTTAATGAAAAACAAGAAAAAGACGGCAAACCGGTTTTTGCCAATCCGCGCAATGCGGCGGCAGGATCGCTGCGCCAGCTGGACAGCAAAATCACCGCCAGCCGTGTGCTACGCTTTTTTGCCTATGCATGGGGTGAGGTAAGCGAAATGCCTGCCACTACACAAATGGGCATGGTGGAGAAGTTCCAATCCTACGGCTTCACAATCAATCCGCTGATGCGCCGTTTTGAGAGCGTGCCGGAGCTGGTTGCCCATTATCATGCGATTGAAGAACAGCGCGCCACGCTGGGCTATGATATTGATGGCGTGGTCTATAAAATTGACGATCTGGCTCTCCAGCAGCGCCTTGGTTTTATCTCGCGTAGTCCGCGCTGGGCAATTGCGCATAAATTTCCGGCAGAGCGTGCTTTTACTATTCTCAAAGGCATCGACATTCAGGTCGGTCGTACCGGTGCTTTGACGCCGGTGGCGCGTCTGGAGCCGATTACGGTTGGTGGCGTGGTGGTTACCAATGCCACGCTGCATAATGAGGATTATATTCGCGGCTTTGACCAGAAGGGCAATGTCTTGCGGGAAGGGCGCGATATCCGCGTTGGCGATACGGTGATTATTCAGCGTGCCGGTGATGTGATCCCGCAGATCGTGGATATTGTTGCAGATACACGTCCTGCGGAGAGCGTGGCTTATGAATTTCCGCGTCTGTGCCCTGTCTGCGGCAGCCATACAGTGCGTGAAGAAGGTGAGGCGGTGCGCCGTTGCACCGGTGGTCTGATTTGTGAGGCGCAGGCAGTTGAGCGTATCCGCCATTTCGTTTCGCGCAATGCTTTTGACATTGAAGGCTTGGGTGAAAAGCAGGTTGAATTCTTCTTCAATGCTGAGGATGAGAGTTTAAAAATCCGCACACCGGCTGATATTTTCACGCTGGAAAAGCGACAGGCGGCATCCCCGCTGAAGAAGCTGGAAAATATTGAAGGCTTTGGCGCGACATCGGTGAAAAAACTTTATGCCGCGATTAATGAACGGCGGGAGATTGCGCTGAGCCGTTTTTTGTTCGGACTTGGTATCCGTCATGTCGGTGAGGTTAATGCCAAGAAACTCGCGCGTGCCTTCGGTTCTTATGCCAAGCTGGCAGAAGTCGCGCAGGCCGCTCTGGTGCCGCAGGAAAAGAGCGACAAAGGCAATGAGGCATGGCGCGAACTGACCGATGTGGAAGGCATCGGCACGATTGTTGCCGAGGCGATTGCGGACTTCTATCAGGAGCCGCATAATACCGAGGTGCTCAGCGCCTTGCTTGCAGAAGTGACACCGCTGGATGAGGTTCACGAAGTTGTGAGCGGTTCGCCGGTCGCAGGAAAGACCATTGTTTTCACCGGATCGCTGGTGCGTATGTCGCGTGATGAAGCCAAGACTATGGCGGAACGCTATGGCGCAAAAGCAGCAGGATCTGTCTCAAAAAAGACAGATTTGGTGGTCGCAGGCCCCGGCGCAGGCTCAAAACTGGCAAAAGCAGCGGAACTTGGCATTGAAGTCATTGATGAAGATGCGTGGTTTACGCTTGTTGGTGCGGATTAAATTAAACAACACATTATCTGATAAGGCAGGGTAGGTGTGTCTGCCCTGCACTTGATTGGTTTTATGCATCAGCCTATTCATAACCAGAGGGGGAACGGAAAATGTTTTTCTGGTTTAGTCCATTCCTCGATTGTGAACGCGGTCTTTAACAACGCGTTTTAAAAAATACTGGTAATGATGATGGATGGATGTAATCCGAAAAGCCTGTCTGATACGCAGACAGATAAGCTTGCGCAATTCATAGATGGCGCAAAACGCGGCCTGCCGGTTATGGCCGCAGTCGCACCCTTTGGCATTTTGTTTGGTGTGGTTGCCGTTGATAACGGCCTGAATGTCGGTGAATCGGTGCTGATGAGTGCAGCGCTGTTTGCCGGTGCCAGCCAGCTGGTGGGCATGGAGCTTTTTGGTAAGCATGTTGCGCCATGGATGATCCTGCTGTCGATCTTTGCCGTGAATTTCCGCCATGTGCTGTATTCTGCAGGCACCGGACGGCTGATTAAGCATTTCACGCCCCTGCAGCAGATTGTGGCGTTCTTTTTCCTGACCGATGTTCAATATGCGGAAAGCGAAAAGCAGGCCGAGCAGAAAAAGCGCATCAGCTTTATCTGGTATATGGGGCTGGCTATCCCGCTCTATTTGTCATGGGTTGTTGAGGCCTATATCGGCGCGACTTTCGGCG
>JAIRVW010000304.1 GCA_031253705.1 Brucellaceae bacterium | reverse complement strand
AGCGCCGCAGGACGGACGCACAGTTACAGTCATCTGGACCGATTTTGCCGGCCAGACCAATGAGTCACCGGCCCGCTACCGCCAGCTTGCCCAGCTCAAAAAAGCCGGTGGTGACTGGGACGAAAATGACAGCGGCTGGTGGACATTTACCGACAGCACGACTCAGAAAAAAATCACGCCGACTGCATGGATCGAAAATCCCGATGATGAAGCTGAAGACGACTAAAAACCTTCAGTACACCTTCGCGTAATATCTCTACCCGACATCTTCCCAGAATACAGAATTTCAGGAGCTGCAAATGTCTGACCAACGCACCGAAACCGACAGTTTCGGCCCGATTTCCGTTGATAATGATCGTTACTGGGGTGCACAAACCCAGCGTTCCCTGCAAAATTTTAAAATCGGAACAGACCGTCAGCCATTACCGCTCATCCATGCCCTCGGCATTATCAAACAGGCCGCAGCGGAAACCAATATTGCTTTAGGCAAACTTGATCCGGTGCTCGGCCGTGCGATTACCGTTGCTGCCGCGGAAGTTGTCGAAGGCAAGCTGGATGATCATTTCCCGCTGGTGATTTACCAGACCGGCTCCGGCACACAATCGAATATGAATGTGAATGAGGTGATCTCCAACCGCGCAATCGAAATGCTCGGCGGCACGATGGGCAGCAAAAAGCCGGTTCATCCGAATGATCACGTCAATATGGGGCAATCCTCCAATGACAGCTTCCCGACTGCCATGCATATTGCCACCGCGATTGAAGTCACGTCCCGCCTCCTCCCTGCCCTTGATCATCTGATCGGCGCTCTGAAGGTCAAGGAAGACAAGTTCGCGCATCTGATCAAGATCGGCCGAACCCATACACAGGATGCCACGCCGGTCACTCTCGGGCAGGAATTTTCCGGTTACCGTGCAGCTGTCGAATATGGCAGGCATCGCATTCTGCAAAGTCTTACGGATGTTTATCTGCTGGCGCAGGGCGGCACAGCAGTCGGCACAGGGCTGAATTCTGCCAAGGGTTTTGATACCGGCTTTGCGGAAGCGGTTGCCAATATTACCGGCCTGCCGTTTAAAACCGCGCCGAATAAATTTGAGGCACTCGCCTCCCATGGCGCCCTGCTCAATCTCCATGGCAGTTTGAATGCGCTTGCCGCCGATCTGTTTAAGATTGCCAATGATATCCGCTTTCTCGGTTCCGGCCCGCGTTCCGGTCTCGGCGAATTGCAATTGCCGGAGAATGAACCGGGTTCGTCGATCATGCCGGGCAAGGTCAATCCGACACAGGCTGAAGCCCTGACCATGGTTGCCACGCAGGTTTTCGGCAATCATACGACTGTCACCGTTGCCTCCAGTCAGGGGCATTTTGAGCTCAATGTGTTCAAACCGGTGATTGCATCCAATGTGTTACAATCCATCCGCCTGCTGGCCGATGGCATGAACTCCTTTGTCGATCATTGTATTGACGGTATTCAGGCCAATGAAGCCCGCATTCATGAGTTGATGGAAAATTCACTAATGCTGGTGACCGCCCTTGCACCGCAGATCGGCTATGATGCTGCGGCAAAAATTGCCAAAACGGCTCACCATAACGGCACGACTTTGCGTGAAGAGGCTCTCAAAAGCGGACTGGTCAGTGAAGCGGAATATGAAGCACTGGTCCGTCCGGAACTGATGCTGCATCCAGCATGAACCAGCATTACACAAGATAAAGACTACGGCCTGAAACGCCTCTGTTTCCGGCCTTTTTTTATTCCCGCACTACCCGCTCTCGCGGACGGGTGCTTTTCGGTTCACATTCAGTGAACAATATGTCAATATACGTCTATATTTACGTAACAGTCACTTTTGTTTATCCATGCGGCAACAGTCATTCATGTTGCTGAGTTATCTTTCTGCCGCAGCATGCCTTCAATTTTTATTTCAACGCATGTTATTTCCGGAAAACAATTCCCGCTTTTTCCGTAGCATGCTCATCCGGAGCCCTATCATGAGCAATGTTTCTGCATCCCAGAATTCCGTTATCATTCTGATTGCCCGTATTTTCCTTTCCATCCTCTTCATTCTGGCCGGCTGGTCAAAGCTGACCGGTCTTGAAGGCACGGCACAATATTTCGGCGGCATCGGCCTACCCCTGCCAATGGTCACAGCTGTTCTCGTCGGTCTGATTGAATTTGTCGGCGGTCTTGCTATCCTGATCGGCTTCAAAGTGCGCATCGCAGGTGCAATCGTTGCCCTGTTCACCATCGGTGCCACACTGGTTGCTCATATGGACTTCTCTGACGGCATGAACGCCATGATGGCACAGAAGAACCTCGCTATTGCCGGTGGTCTGCTGCTGCTCACTCTCACCGGTGCCGGTGCTTTTTCTGTCGACGGTCGTGGCCGTGCATAAATGCTGAAAACTCCGCAGCCTGTGACTGCAGAGTTTCATCTCTCGATCTCCAAAGAAAAAGCCGCAGTTCGAAAGAACTGCGGCTTTTCTCATAACTCATCCTGTAAACTTTATTTCAGGCTCTCGCGGATACGGCTGATAATCTCTGTCACACGTGGATTATCCAGACTACGGCGTGCAGACACCAGACAGGCCTGCGATTTCAGCATAATACCGTCATCCAGAATCTTCAGCCTATTGGCACGCAAGGTTGAACCGGTCGAAGTAATATCGACGATAATATCCGCTGAACCGGCAGCCGGTGCACCTTCTGTAGCCCCCAGACTTTCCACGATACGGTAGACCTGAATACCGTGTTTCTGCGAAAAGAACTGCTGTGTCAGCCGCCAGTATTTGGTGGCAATGCGCAGACGACGACCATGACGCTGGCGGAAATCCGCAGCCACATCGTCCAGATCAGCCATTGTCGATACATCATGCCAGACTTCAGGCACAGCAACGATCACATCCGCATGGCCGAAACCGAGCTGCGTCTCGATCTGCACTTTTTCATCGGCGCGCGCCAGCGTCTCACGAATGAGATCTTCACCGGTCACACCGAGATCAACCGTGCCATAGCCGAGTTCACGGGCGATTTCAGAAGCGGACAGGAACAGAATATCCACATCATCCACCCCCTCAATACGGGCACGGTAATTGCGGTCATCCTCCGGCAGAACTACATTCAGTCCGGCTTTCGCCATGACTGCAATTGTCTGCTCTTTCAAACGGCCTTTGGAAGGCAAAGCCAATGTTACAGTCATGAGCCTGCTCCTGCCTGTGTTGCCTCGGCACATTTTTGCAAACGGTCGAGCCAGATGGAGAAACCAACACCGGAGATACGCTCTTTCGCACCCAGCATTGTCAACAACCGATCATAACGGCCGCCACCGACAATCACACCGCAATCAGCATCACAACTGGTAATCTCATAGACCAGACCGGTATAATAATCGAGCGGACG
>JAIRVW010000271.1 GCA_031253705.1 Brucellaceae bacterium | reverse complement strand
CTGCACGCCGGAAGAAGGCAAAAAAGCCTTTCTGCACCGCTTTGCCGCCGCCGGTGCGGCTATCCGCTATGCCATTGTCCACGATAAACAAGCAGAAGATATGGTGGCGCTGGATATCGCCCTGCCGCGCAATACACAGGACTGGTTTGAAGTTCTGCCGGCAGCGCTGGAACAGCAATGCCTGTCAAAACTCTATTACGGGCATTTTTTCTGTCATGTTTTCCATCAGGATTATGTGGTGAAGAAAGGCTGTGATGCCAAAGCCTTCAAGCATGATCTGCTGGAACTGATCGGATCGCGCGGGGCGGAATATCCTGCCGAGCATAATGTCGGCCATCTTTATGAGGCCAAACCGGAACAGGCCGCCTTTTATAAACAGCTCGATCCGACAAATAGTTTCAATCCGGGGATCGGCAAGGCTTCGAAATTCCGGTTCTATGGTTGTCCGTGTAACGACTGTTAAAAGAAAAGGCCGGTGAATTTCACCGGCCTTTTTTACTTTACTTCTTCGTCACTTCGGCGAAAGCTTCATCCAGCACATTGAGCAGATGATCAGCATTGGCCTTGCTGAAGATCATTGGCGGGCGCATTTTCAGTACATTATCAAACGGGCCTTCTGTGCCCATCAGAATACCGCGGCGGCGGGCGACATTGCACACGGCGCGCGCAATATTGGTTGCCGGTTCTTTGGTGTAACGGTCATTGACCAGTTCAATCCCGAGGAACAGGCCGAGACCGCGCACATCGCCGATCACTTCATAACGGTTCTGCATCTCACGGAAAGAATCCATCAGATAATTACCGATTGTCAGCGCATTGCCACGCAGGTTCTGGCTCTCAATCACATCCAGAACGGCAAGACCAACAGCACAGGACACCGGATTACCGCCGAATGTGTTGAAATATTCCATGCCATTATTGAAGCTATCAGCGATTTCACGGGTGGTAACCATCGCTGCCATCGGATGACCGTCACCGATCGGCTTGCCCATGGTCACGATATCCGGTGTCACGCCCTGTGTTTCAAACGCCCACCAATGGCTGCCGACACGGCCGAAACCGACCTGCACTTCATCGGCGATACAGATACCACCGGCATCGCGGATCATCTTATAGACGTGCTTAAGGTAGCCATCCGGCATGAAGACCTGACCGGCCACACTCGGAATAGACTCCGCAATGAAAAAGCCCGGGCCTTCACCCTTTGCCTGCATAAGCGCAATCTGCTCGGCCACGCTTTCTGCATAAAGCTTGGCGTGATCTTCAGGCGCCCAGTCTTTCGGCGCGCGATAGCTGTCCGGCACTATTGCCACATAAACATGCGGCTTGGCACCCTTGCCGCCCTTGCGGTTGAATTTATACGGGCTGATATCAATCAGCTCCTGCGTGGTGCCGTGATAGGACCAGTCGAGCACAACTGCATTTTCACGTCCCGTATGCACACGCATCATGCGCAGAGCCAGACTATTGGCTTCCGAGCCGCTATTGGTGAAACCGGCAACGGTCAGATTATCCGGCAAAGTGGCGGTCAGACGCTCCGCATAGGCTACAATATTATCATGCAGATAGCGGGTATTGGTGTTGAGCGTTCCGGCCTGTTTCGCCATGGCCTCAACAACTGCCGGATGTGCATGGCCGATATGGCAGACATTGTTGAAGCAATCGAGATAGGCGCGGCCTTTATGGTCAATCAGCCAAACGCCGTCGCCGCGGACAAATTTGATCGGGTCTTCATAGGAGATCGACAGGTTTGGCAACAACATCTCACGGCGCATCGCCACGATTTCTTCCTTGCTGCGGCCGGACTGCTGATAGAACTCCTCAGCCATACCTGCAAAGTTGCGGGCATCAGGGAACAATTCTGCCCAGACATCGAGATAGGCTTCTTCACCCACGCCGATAATATCCATCGCGGTCAGGCGGGTATCAGTACAAATCTGCAGATGCAGATGCGGTGCCCAATGACCGTTTTCGGTTTCATCGCCCATATAGGCAACAAGATCACCGGCCTTAAGCACATCACCGGCCTTAAGACGCTTGGCAGCCTCATGCGCCAAATGTCCCCAGAGCGAGATGAACGGCGCACAGCCTTCAGGGCGATGTTCCAGCGTAATCAGGCAGCCATAGCCCAGCGGATCCGGCTCGATATCCACGCTGCGAACAATCGCATCAAGCGGCGTATAAAGCGGCGTACCGGAGGCCATGAACAGGTCGAGACCTAAGTGATAAGTGCGGCGCTTGCCCTTCACGAGCTTGGATTCAAACATCGTACCGGCATAAACCGTGCGCTCTTCACCCCAAGGGCCGATACCGACTTCTGTGCCGGTCACAGCGCAATGCTCTTCCCACATTTTCTGGGCGATTACCGGCTGCTCTTCCGCCGATTTGATAGTCATCGGGTTAGTCGGATCACCATAAGGCACCAGTTCCGCCGGATAGCTCGCAACCGGCTTATCCAGCAATGGCAGGAGTTTTGAACGGTTATTCTTCAGCCAGCTGACCGTTGCAGAGGCTCCGGAAACCGCATCAAAGCCACAGGCATTACGCAGGATAGCCGTTGCAAAAAGCGGCTCCATTCGGTCGAGCTTGCGCAGGAAATCCCATGCCGGTTTTTCACTGATTGCCAGATACGGATTATCTTCAGCCTCAGCATGACGCGATGCGGAAATCGTGACCGAGGTTACCAAACGCATCGCAATCAGATCATAGAGCAGATTCAGCTCTTCTTCCCGCAGCGGGTAGTGCTTGTGGAAACCCTTGGCGATAGCAGCGGCGGCGCTGACCGGCGCATCATGATCGAGACCGGCATAGGCGGCAGCAATCGCCACTTCCGCAATCACCGGTGTATAAAGCGCATCACCGAAATCAATCAGACCGGCAATCACATCATGATTGTCATTACCGACCAGCACATTCCAGTCATTGGCATCATTATGGATTACGCCGGAGCGCAAAGTGCCCAGTTTCGGTGCCACATATTTTTCAAAACGCGCAATGAAGCGTTCCAGCAAAGCGCGGTCATCAGCATTTTTGACAAAATGCAAACGGTCTTTGGAACGGCCTGCTTTGGTAATGTCCCAGTCGAGATCGCGCAGCGCACCACCATGCATGAAGCCCTGCAAAGCAGCATCGAACTGGCCGAGCAATTCACCTAAGCCTTCCAGCGCCTGCAGCGAGCGGGCGGATTCTGCCAGCGGCAAACCCTCAACCCAGCCGACCAAGCGGATATTATGCACATCACCATTGACCGAAAGCGTATCGGCAAGGCTGTCGCCTTTGAGCGTCGGCACAATATGCGGCACCGGCAGATGACCGGCATGGTCACGGATATGATTGAGCAAAGCGGTCTGGAAACGGCTTTCAACAACCGGTTCGGATGCATTAACAATCTTCAAAATGAAGATTTTACCGTCTGCCGTGGTGACCTTGAAATTCTGATCGCGCTCGCTGTTGAGCGGCGACAGATCACCGCTCAGACCATAATGAGTCTTGAGCAGAGAGGCGGCATCGGTAAGTGAAAACTGCGGCGCGGTATCAAGCATGGTTGTTCCGTTTCAGTTGCCTGCGTCTGAGGCAGGCGTTGCATCTGTGTGCATGCAGATTTGCACAGCATAAAAAGATGCGCACCAGACAAAGTGCCGGTTGCACCGGCACTTTGTTTCAAGTAACCGTCACTTTGCCGGTCACTCTTTTCATCATCAGGATCGTGCCGTTTCACAGGGGGCCAAAGGGGGAATGATGCAGGATATTGACGCAACGGATCAGAAAATCCTGACCATTCTGTCACAGGAAGCCCGCATTCCGATGAAGACCCTTGCAGGGCGTGTCGGCCTGTCCCGCAGTGCCACAAGCGAGCGCGTTACACGGCTTGAAAAGAACGGCGTAATTCGTGGCTATCGCGCGGATATCGGCCTGCTGGATGATGCGGCACTGCAGGCTTTTCTGATGATTACGCTAAAACGCACACCGAGCATTTCCATTCTCGATATTCTCGCCGGATTACCTGCCGTGCGTAAAGTCTCATCGGTCAGCGGCCAGCTTGATCTGGTGGTGGAAGTGGAAGTAGCATCCATCAATGCATTGAACGAAATCCGCAACAGAATTGCTGAAATTGAGAATGTGGAAGACCTGACCACCAGCATTGTGCTGCGCCGCGAGATATTGCGCGATAAATAAAGTTTCCGCCCTCACAAGAGGATTTTCTCCATGGAAAAACATACCGTCAATCCGCTGCATCTGGCGCAAAACTGGTTTGAACAGGGGCGCAAGCTGGCTCTGGTCACAGTGCTTTCTGTCTGGGGTTCTGCACCACGCCCTGCGGGCAGCCATCTGATCTGTGACGATCAGGGAAATTTTGAAGGCTCGGTATCCGGCGGCTGCATTGAGGCGGAAGTGATTGCGCAAGCCGCAGAAGTACTGGCGAGCGGACAAGCCCGCGATCTGTCTTTTGGTATCAGCGATGAAACGGCATGGTCTGCGGGATTATCCTGCGGCGGCACGATCCGGCTGCTGATTGCGCCCTATGATGCAGCCATGCATGATGTGGTGACACACATCGTACAGGCGCAGATTAAACGTCAGCGCATCACCAGCCGGACGGATCTGACAACCGGACAGATCATGCTGATCCCTGCACCGGATAATGCCAGGATCACCCAGCT
>JAIRVW010000268.1 GCA_031253705.1 Brucellaceae bacterium | reverse complement strand
CACAATTTGACTTCGCCAGCGCCTTCATGTCGATGATGGATATGCCGCAACAAGGCGATGTGCTGAAAGAAGTCTTCCGCATTCTAAAACCGCAGGGTTTCTTCCAGTTCACCATACTGCATCCGTGTTTCGTGCCGCCATTCCGCAAAACGATCCGTAATGAAGACGGCAAAGTCACCGCAGTGCTGGTTGCTGATTATTTTGCTGATATTGATGGTAGTGTTGAGACATGGTGGTTCTCCAGCCTGCCGCAGGAAGAACGTGAACAATCACAGCCGTTCAACATCCCGCGCTTCCACCGCACATTGAGCGAATGGATCGGCCTGATTAATACCGCAGGTTTTATACTTGAGGCCAGTGTTGAACCAATGGCCTCGGAAGAACTGGCTGCACAAGAAGACGTCGTGGCCGATACGCGCGTCACGCCGATTGCATGGATTGTGCGCCTGCGCAAACCGTAAAGTTTAACCGCGCAGAAAGCGCTCCAATATGCGGTTAAACAGCTGCGGCTTTTCTAAAAAGGCTGCATGACCGACCTGTGGCAGCAGAAAGATCGTCTCTTCCCAAAGGTTCTTATAATTCAGCGATGCGATATGCGCATTATTGATAAAATGATCCTCAGCACCATTGAGAATAGCCAGTGGCACGGGGCAGTTTTCCGCCATATGCTGCTGGTCAGCGATATTATCGGCCAGAATATTCTCGAACATTGTCTGGCGTGTCAGCCCGTCAGTTCTGCGCACGGCATTCACCACGAACTCCGGTGTCGGCTTAGCCGGATGCACCACATGGCGCGCATAGGATTGCGCCTGCGTATCATCCAGATCACGCTGACCACCATATTTCAGCGCCTCGCTAGGTACAAAGGCCTGTCCGACTGCATCTGGATCTTTGGAAAACGGCGGCGTACCGGTAATCATCAGGCGGCTGACCGGCACCTGTTGCGCAATCATTTCCAGACCGATATGCCCGCCCAGCGACCAGCCGAACACGGCAGCCGATGACACATCCAGCGCTTTCAGCACATCGGCTGCGGCCTGCGCATAACCATGCAAAGTATAGGTCGTTTGCGGGTCAGCGGCATCCTCGGAAGCGCCATGCCCGGGCAAATCAAATGCAATCAACCGGAAATCATGTGCCAGAGAGGATTCAAACTGCTTGTGAAACACTTCCTTACAGGCAGAATTGCCATGAATGAATAAGACCGGTGCGCCTTTACCGGCACTTGTCATAACTTCAAGGCGACCATGTCTGGTTTCAACAAGCTGTTTTTGCATTTTCTCTCCCCTTTGAGCCTGTTGCAGCGTGTCAGATTTCCCGCTTGCTCCAGGCTTCGCCAATATCTGCCGCCTGATCATCTGTCATCAGGCGTTTCGGCAATATAAAAAACAAATAATCCGAAATATAAAGCAAAATCATATTCTTATTCTGATGGAGTTTAATAAACTCATCCCATTTTAAACGGGACTCGCCAATCTCACTTTTAAAATGCGTTCCGGTCTCATCCCAATGAATCTGAGACGCGCGAAACAGGCTCTTCTGCTGCTTCAAAATCTTTCGCGTGAACACATAATAATTCACCACAACCATGACAGCAAATGCCAGACTGAACGAGAAAAAGGCAATTAACATCGCACGCAGCAGAACAGAAACCTCCACCACACCACGATAATCAATAAAATAATACAGACCCGCGCCGTAGATCAGCGAGACAATCAGGACGATACTCATTGTTAAAGGTGTAAAAGTCATCTTCTGAAAATGCAGTTTTGCGGCCTGCTGAACGTCCTTTTTCTCAAGTTGAATGAGAATATGACGAGCATTCTGATCTGCACTATCCATGGACACCCTCATCCTCTCATTGAAACGACTGCTCTCGCTTACTCACCCGCAATTTTTGCCAGTTGTGTCATGATCACCGCTGAGCCGGTCAGGCGTTTTTCAGCCGTCGGATAATCACGGATAAATACAATACTCTGATCCGGCCTGATCTTTGCCAGCGAGCCCTGTGCCGCAATCATCTGCACCAGACCCGCCGGATTCGGGAAGGTCTTCTCACGGAACTGGATAACAATGCCCTTCGGTCCTGCATCCAGCTTCTCAACATTGGCCTTACGGCACAGCGCCTTGATAAATACGATCTTGAGCAGGTGCTGCACTTCTTCCGGCAACGGGCCAAAACGGTCGATCAGCTCGGCACCAAAACCGTCGATCTCCTGCGTTGTTTCCAGATCGGCCAGACGGCGATACAGACCAAGACGCAATTGCAAATCAGGCACATAAGTTTCCGGTATCATGACCGCCGTGCCAACCGCAATTTGTGGCGACCAATGGCTATCCACCACAGGGCCTTCAGATTTTAGCTCAGCCACCGCCTCTTCCAGCATCTGCTGGTAGAGCTCGAAACCGACTTCCTTGATATGTCCCGACTGCTCATCACCCAGCAGATTACCCGCACCGCGAATATCCATATCGTGGCTGGCCAGCTGGAAACCAGCGCCCAAAGTATCCAGCGATTGCAGCACTTTGAGACGGCGCTCGGCAGTTTGCGTCAGGGTTTTGCCCGCAGGCAGCGTGAACAGCGCGAATGCACGCTGTTTGGAACGGCCAACACGGCCACGCAACTGATAAAGCTGCGCCAGACCAAACATATCCGCACGATGCACAATCATCGTATTAGCTGTCGGGATATCCAGACCGGATTCCACGATGGTTGTGGAGAGCAGCACATCATATTGCCCGTCATAGAAGTCATTCATAATGTCTTCCAGCTCACCGGCAGCCATCTGCCCATAAGCCACAGCAACTTTCAGTTCCGGTACATGCTGGTCGAGGAATTCTTTGATCTCGGCAAGATCGGAAATACGCGGGCAGACATAGAAGCTCTGGCCGCCGCGATAGCGCTCGCGCATCAGGGTTTCGCGGATGACCAGCGCGTCAAAAGGTGAAATGAAGGTACGCACCGCCATGCGGTCAACCGGCGGCGTAGTAATCAGCGACAATTCACGAACACCGGTGAGCGCCAGCTGCAAGGTACGCGGGATCGGCGTTGCAGTGAGTGTCAGCACGTGAATATCGGATTTCAGATCTTTCAGGCGCTCTTTATGCTTCACGCCGAAATGCTGTTCTTCATCGATAATCAGCAGGCCGAGATTTTTGAACTTGATTGAGTTGCCGAGCAGCGCATGGGTGCCGACAACGATATCAACTGTGCCTTCTTCAACGCCCTTCTTGGTCAGTGCCAGCTCTTTGGAGCCAACGAGGCGCGAGGCATGGGCAACATTAATCGGCAGGCCGTTAAAGCGCGTGGAGAAAGTTTTAAAATGCTGGCGCGACAACAGCGTGGTTGGCACCACAACAGCCACCTGATAGCCATTAAGCGCGGCTACAAAGGCCGCACGCAAAGCGACTTCTGTCTTACCGAAACCGACATCGCCGCAAACCAGACGATCCATCGGCTTGCCATCACTTAAGTCATCAAAAATCGCATCAATGGCGCGCTGCTGGTCTTCTGTCTCATCATAAGGGAAGCGCGCAGCAAATTCGCCATAGAGACCATCCGGCGGGTTCAGCACCGGTGCACCGCGCATGGCGCGTTCTGCGGCAATGCGAATGAGCTGTCCGGCCATTTCCAGCAGCTGCTTCTTGAGCTTGGCTTTACGTGCCTGCCATGCACCGCCGCCGAGCTTATCCAGAACGGCAGATGAGCCTTCCGAGCCATAGCGCGACAGCAGTTCAATATTTTCAACCGGCAAAAACAGGCGGTCGTCACCGGCGTAATGCAGCTCTAGGCAATCATGCGGCGCACCGGCAGCAGTGATCGTACGCAAGCCGACAAACTTACCGATACCGTGATCGACATGCACCACGATATCGCCTGCGGTGAGACTTCCCGCCTCGGAGATGAAATCCGCGTCACGCTTGCGTTTCTTCGTGCGGCGGATCAGGCGGTCACCGAGAATATCCTGCTCGGCGACCACAACCAGATCACCGGCATCAAAACCGCTCTCCACCGCCAGCACAGTCGCTGTGATCTTATCACGCGACAAAGCTTTGACAGTACGCAGGTCTTTAACCGTCTCGATCTTTTCCAGACCATGTTCGTCCAGCACCTGCAACAGACGGTCAAGCGAGCCCTCCGTCCATGCGGCGATCATGATCTTTTTGCCGTCTGCACGCAGTTCAGCGATATATTTGGTTACCGCCTCGAACAGATTGACGTCTTTAGCAGCGCGTTCCTCAGCAAAGCTGCGGCCTTTATGGGCATCCGCATGAATAATATGCCGGTCACTGGCTTCCGGTGCTTCAAAAGGTGTGAGATCATAGCGCTTGCCATTCGCCTCTGCCGCCTCTTCCACCTTACGCAGCGACATATAAAGCTGGCTCGGCGCAACAGGCTTATAGGGAATAGCATCGGCAGCCTCTTTGCCCTCTGCTTGTTTCTGGCGGGCATCATAATGGTCGAGAACCAGCTTGTGACGCTCGGCAATGGCCTCCGGCACCAGATGATCGAATACAACCGGCATTGGTCCTGTATGATCAAACAGCGTTTCCATTTCGTCATAGAACAATGGCAGCCAGTGCTCCATACCGGCAAAGCGGCGTCCTTCTGAGATCGCGGCGTAAAGCGCATCATCGCGTGACGGCGCACCAAAGGCAGCGATATAGTTCTTACGGAAACGGCTGATCATATCCGGTGAGAGCGTAATCTCGCTCATCGGCTGGAGTGTGAACTCCTTGCGCGTCTCGGTGGTGCGCTGCGAAGCCGGATCAAAGGCGCGGATGCTCTCCAGCGTATCGCCGAAGAAATCCAGACGCAGCGGCTCTTCCGCCCCTGGGACGAACAGGTCGAGAATACCA
>JAIRVW010000258.1 GCA_031253705.1 Brucellaceae bacterium | reverse complement strand
AAGATTGATGACAGGCAGTTCGGCAGCACATATTTGAAAATGATGCGGCTGTCGGACATGCCGAGCGAATGGGCGCTTTCAATATAATCCTGCTGCAACACCACAATCGCACCGCCGCGCACCACACGCGCCATCAGCGGCACGGTTGCAATCGACAGCGCAATGATAACGGCTGTGAGACCCGGACCGAAGATTGCGGCAATTGCCAAGCCGAACAAAATAGCCGGAAAGGACAGCAACACATCCATGAAGCGCATCAGCAGGCCGCTCCAGCGGGTGTAATAAGCAGCGACAAAGCCGATAATGCCGCCGACCACACAACCGAAGAACACCGACACAAAGCCCATAAACAGCGTGGTGCGGATACCATAGAGCAAACGCGTAACCATGCCGCGCCCCTGCCCGTCAGTGCCGAGTAGATAGCCTGCCTCACCGATCGGTTTCAGCATCATGCCGAGATTACCGCCATAAGGGTCTTCCGGTGCCAGCCACGGGGCGAACAAACCGCAAAACAGGGTCAGTGCCACGAGGGTCAGCGCAATAACCGAACCGGTATCAGACAGCAGCATGCGCAACACGCTGACACGCTTGAAAGCGATTTCCTGTTCCGCCGGTTGCGTTGCATCAGCCACAGTTGTTTTTGCAAGACTGGTCATCATGCACCTCTCACACGCGGATCGAGCACAGCGTAGAGAATATCAACGCCCAGATTGACGAGAATAAAGCCAAGCGACATCACGATAATCGTGCCCTGCGCCATTGGCAGATCGCTGGACAAAATTGCACCGACTGCCAGACGACCAATCCCCGGCCATGAGAACACCGTTTCAACCACCACAGCACCGCCGAGCAGGAAGCCGATCTGCAAACCGATCAGTGTCACCACAGGCACCAGCGCATTGCGCAGCGCATGACGGGTAACAACCTTACGCTCTTTCAGACCTTTGGCACGTGCGGTGCGGATATGATCCGCGCCCAGCACATCCAGCACGGATGTACGGGTCATACGGGCAACAGGACCGACGAACACACCGCCCAGCGTAATCGCAGGCAGAATAATGCTGGTGAAGCCTTCCCATGTCCACAAAGGCCCGAGGCGACCGGTAAACGGCAGGATCGGATATTTAAAACCGAACAACCAGACCAGCACTAATCCTAAGAAGAACACGGGGATCGACACACCGGCAACGGACACCGCCATGATCGAGCGATCCAGCAGTGAGCCACGGTAATAAGCACCGACTGTGCCGAGCAGAATGCCCAGCGGAATTGCCCAGATCAGGGATGCAACCATCAGCTCCAGTGTCGGGCCGATTGTGGCACCGAGTTCCTGCGACACCGGCACATTATTAATGATGGATACGCCGAGATCACCGTGCATCAGACGGCCGATATAATAGAAAAACTGTTTCCACAACGGCTGATCAAGGCCGAGATCGCGGCGGATAGCCTCCACCAGTTCCTGCGTGGCAGTTGGTCCTGCGCGCACCTGTGCCGGATCAGTCGGCACCACCTGCATCAGCAAAAAGCCGAGCAGCAACACGCCGAACATAACCGGTAATGCGAGGAGCAGACGTTGTAATGTGTGCCGGAGCATATAATCGCCTTTCTCTGATCATCCGCGCGGGGCGAGCCCCGCGCCGGATCAGTTACACCTGCCGCTCAAATACGATCTTGCCGTCCAGCACAGTCATATCGCAGACCACATCAGTGCGGATTGCCTCAACATCGCAGGTGAAAATATCCTGCGAGAAAACCGCAATATCCGCGGCCATACCGGCGACCAGACGACCGGTTTCGTTTTCAGCAAATTGCGTATAGGCACCGAAATGCGTGTAAGCGTGGATCGCTTCTTCCCGTGTCAGGCACTGATCGCCGCCGATCACTGTGCCGACCTTGGTCTTGCGGGTGACGAGCGTATAGATATTCTGGAACGGATTGGTGGAGGTTACGGGCGCATCGGAAGAGGCTGCCGGATGCAAACCGGCATCCACCCATTTGCGCATCGGATAGGATGCATGGGCGCGCTTTTCACCCAGATTGGCGACATAAAGATCGCCGAACTCATAAATGAACATCGGCTGCGGCACCGGATCAATACCGGCTTTGGCCATACGTTCGATCTGTCCGTCGCTCAGAAAGCCGCAATGTTCAATACGGTGACGGCGGGCTTTAATCGGATGTTCAGCACTATCGGCATTTTCAATACCGGACAGCACCTGCTCAATCGCCGCATCGCCAATCGCGTGAATGGCCAGCTGATAGCCAAGTTCATGATAATGTTTGAGGGACTTGTGCATTTCCTCATCAGAATAGCAGAAAATGCCGAAATTATTCGGATCACCGGCCACATATGGCTCGCTCATCGCAGCCGTCAGGCCACCGGCACTGCCGTCCGAGAAAACCTTCATCGCGCCATAGCGTAAGTTTCCTGTCTGGCGTTTCGCACGAAAACCCTGTTCATAGGCCTGATCGCCGATACCGTCATGATTGCCATAGATACAGACCCATGTGCGAACCGGCAGTTCACCGGCAGATGCCAGTTCTTCATAGGCATGGAGTTCTTCCATGCCATAGCTCATGCCGACAGCGGCATCCATCACAGAGGTGAAACCTTGGCTCAGCATAAATTCCGCAGCGCGGGTAATCGCGGCTTTCAGCTCATCACGGCTAAGCGGCGGGATTTTATCCGTCACCACACGCATACCGGATTCCGCCAGCAGACCGGATAATTTACCGTTGCGCTTTTCGATCAGGCCACCGGACGGGCTCGGCGTATCATGATTGATACCGGCCAGACGCATGGCTGCACTGTTGGCAATACCGACATGGCCGCAGGTGCGCGTAATATAAACCGGATGATCGGGCGCAATCGCATCCAGCTCCTCAATGGTCGGATGACGCTGTTCACTCAGTTCATAATGGTCATAGCCACCGCCGCAGACCCATTCGCCTGCCGGTTTCTGCGCGACCACATCAGTAATACGTTTGAAAATTTCACCGAGGCTGCGCACACCGGATTCAGGGCGCAAATTGATCTCATTCATGCCGACGCCGAGCATCAGAAGATGCATATGCGCATCATTCAGACCCGGCACTGCAACCCGTCCGCGCAGATCGACACGCCGTGTTTTCTCACCGGCCAGAGCCTCAATCTCGGCAGTCGTACCGGTTGCCAGAACTTTACCGTCAGCAATTGCAAGCGCTTCAACAAAGCCTTCATTCAGGCCGCAAAAATCCGCCCGCCCGACAGGACGAGATCTGCATATTTCATAATCTGTTACTCTCCCAGTGCCTTATCCCTTGCAAAGACAAGACATAATTCAGCATGCCCTACCGATGGTCTGTATCGGGACGGTTAATCATTGAGCTGAGGAAAAGCCTCACTCATCCGAGATCCGGCGGCTTTTTTATTTCCCCTGTGCTGTCCGGTATCTGTCCGGCTTTTACCGGTACATCCGTCAGCAGTTCTTTTTTGTTGTTAAGATCATGCTTGCAAAAAACTGGTGGCAGCGCAAGTGCTCTCAAGGCAAATGTTGACAATTTACCAGACGAAAATTGCATAAATCGATAACAATTATGCATAGGAGACATATTTGCCGGACGCTCAGGCGCAAAAGCGAAACCGGATTTTTTAACCGGTCAAGACGCTTTGAAATCCGTGCGACTGCCTTGAGAATCATTCTAAGCTGAAAGCCTGCTCCGGAGAGCATCCCGCGTTCCGCGCTCAAAAACTGATCCGTTTGAGACTGCAATTGCCCCCTCAGCGACAATCAGCCCCACCCTTGCAAAACCGGCTCAAAAGCTGCCTACAACCGGCAATTCCGGAGACAAACTAATTTGCGCTCATTGAGACGCAGACACAAATTCAGGATTAAATCTAAATACAAAATTTTCTGAAATTTCAGAAATAAATGAATCATTGTGAAGGAAAATTTCAATCAACTATTTGATATGTAAAGATATTATAGCAATTTATCATTTTATTACAAAAGCGATCAATTATTAAGCAGCTCTGACTGTTCAAACTGAGAACAATGATGTTTTGGCACGTCTGAACCCAAGAAAATACGCTTCCTTGTGACACAAACGCGCCCCCTTTGTACTTGATTTAAATCAATGACTATTTTTTTTCGCGCCATATAATGCGCTATAATGCTCGAATTGCAGGAGTTTCTGCGATTATCGGGCAATACTTGTTGCGCGCGCGAGGGGAATTTTCATGAATTACGCTGCGGGAATTGTAATCTCGGGGCTGGGTGCCTTTCTGGCACTGCTGGCTGCGGGCTTTACACATGATCCATTATTCAGAAGCCATATGTGGGTTCTGTTCTTTACGCTTATCGTTTTCACCATCCTGCTGCTGCGTAACGCAGATTACAGCCTGAAACCTGTGAAAGAAGATCAGTCCGTTTATATGGACGGTCCGATCCGTTACGGTATCATTGCCACGGTCTTCTGGGGTGTCGTCGGTTTCCTCGTCGGTGTTTTCATCGCGGCGCAGCTCGCCTTCCCTGATCTGAATTTCGGACCATGGCTAAATTTTGGCCGCGTGCGTCCTCTTCACACATCAGCTGTTATTTTTGCCTTCTGCGGTAACGCCCTGATCGCCACATCTTTCTATGTGGTGCAGCGTACCTGCCGTGCGCGCCTCTTCGGCGGCGATCTGGCATGGTTCGTTTTCTGGGGTTACAACCTGTTTATCGTAATGGCCGGCACCGGTTATCTGCTCGGCATTACACAGTCGCGCGAATATGCCGAGCCTGAATGGTATGTCGATATCTGGCTGACCATTGTCTGGGTTGTCTATCTGGTCATCTTCATGGGTACGCTGATGAAGCGTAAGGAACCGCACATTTATGTGGCCAACTGGTTCTACCTCTCCTTCATCATCACCATTGCCATGCTGCATGTGATCAACAATCTGGCCATTCCGGTTTCTTTCCTCGGCGTGAAAAGCTATTCGGCTTTCTCCGGCGTGCAAGATGCGGTGACCCAGTGGTGGTATGGTCATAATGCTGTGGCCTTCTTCCTCACCGTGCCTTTCCTTGCGATGATGTATTATTTCGTACCAAAGCAGGTGAACCGTCCGGTCTATTCCTACCGTCTGTCGATTGTTCACTTCTGGTCGATTATCTTCCTTTATATCTGGGCGGGTCCGCACCATCTGCATTATACCGCTCTGCCTGACTGGGCACAGACACTCGGCATGGTCTTCTCCATCGTGCTGTGGATGCCGTCATGGGGTGGTATGATCAACGGTCTGATGACGCTTTCCGGCGCATGGGATAAAATCCGTACCGATCCGGTTGTCCGTCTGATGGTTGCCGCTATTGCCTTCTACGGTATGGCAACATTCGAAGGCCCGCTGATGTCGATTAAAGCCGTCAATTCGCTGTCGCACTATACAGACTGGACCATCGGTCACGTTCATGCGGGTGCTCTGGGCTGGAACGGCATGATTACCTTTGCAGCCGTGTATTATCTGGTACCGCGTCTGTGGAACCGTGAACGTCTCTATTCGATCCGCATGGTCAACTGGCACTTCTGGCTCGCAACACTTGGTATCGTGCTCTATGCCGCATCCATGTGGGTTGCCGGTATCCAGCAGGGTCTGATGTGGCGCGAATATGATGATCAGGGCTTCCTGGTTTACTCCTTCGCAGAAACCGTGCTTGCCATGTTCCCTTACTATGTCATGCGTACCCTCGGCGGCACCATGTATCTGGCCGGTGGACTTGTCATGGCATGGAACGTCTACAAGACCATCAAAGGCGACCTGAGAAAAGAAGCAGCGATTCCGGGTTCCACTCCGGCACCGATTGTATCTTCAGGCCCGGCCCTGAAGCCGGCAGAATAAGGAGCAGGTGAGTTATGTCTATTCTCAAAAAACACTCGCTGATTGAAAAAAACGCTACTTTATTGCTGATCGGTTCACTTGTTGTGGTGACTGTCGGCGGTCTCGTGGAAATCGCTCCGCTGTTCTGGTTGCAAAACACCATTGAGAAGGTAGAGGGCATGCGCCCCTACTCTCCTCTGGAGCTGGCCGGTCGTAATATCTATGTGCGTGAAGGTTGCTATACCTGTCACTCCCAGATGATCCGTCCGTTCCGTGACGAGGTTGAGCGCTATGGTCATTACAGCCTTGCGGCTGAAAGCATGTATGACCATTCGTTCCAGTGGGGTTCCAAGCGTACCGGGCCTGATCTGGCTCGTGTCGGCGGCCGCTATTCCAATGAATGGCATGTGCAGCATCTGATTGAGCCACGCGCTGTCGTGCCTGAATCCGTGATGCCGAAATATGCCTTCCTGATGAATACACCGCTGAACATGAACAGCATTGTTGATGATCTGAAGGCCAATGTGGCAGTCGGCGTGCCTTATACGCAGGAGATGCTTGATAATGCCATGGCGGATATCAAAGCGCAGGCTGATCCGGATGCGGATACTGCAGCTTTGCTCGCCCGCTACCCGAAAGCCAAAGTAGGCGATTTC
>JAIRVW010000252.1 GCA_031253705.1 Brucellaceae bacterium | reverse complement strand
ACTTCGATCTATGTTACGCATGATCAGCTGGAAGCGATGACACTGGCGGATCGCTTAGTGGTGCTGAATGGTGGTGAGATCGAGCAGATCGGCGCGCCGCTGGAGATTTATCATAAGCCTGCTTCAACCTTCGTTGCGAGCTTTATCGGCTCTCCGGCGATGAACTTGGCTGAAGGCACTGTGCATCAGACGCAGCTGATGCTGGGGGAGGATATTGTGAAACTCGGCACGGAGCCTTCTGTGCAGGGCGAGCTGACAATCGGTATCCGTGCGGAAGATCTGCATATCGCAGAAGCGCATGAGCAGGCGATTCAGTTTCGCACAGAATATGTGGAAGAGCTGGGGGCGCAACGTATCGTGCATGGTCATGCGGGTAATCAGAAACTGGTTGCTGCACTGCCACCGCAGGCTGAAATCCGTGATCAGATGCGACTGGCTGTAGCGCCTGAAAAGCTGCACTTCTTTGATAAGCAAACCGGTAAGCGCATTGAATTATCGCAAACAGCCGCAACCCACGTAAAAGCTGCACAAGCTGTATCTGCCTGAAATTTGAGAAATGACATGACTGAAGTAATGACTGTTGAAACTATGATCCGCACATGTGTGGATGCTCTGGATGTACCGTCCCATGAAGAGCGCCAGAGCATCACACAGCTGGATAAAACCATGGCTGCCCATGATGCCAAGCTGGTTTCCATGGAGTGTATGACCCGTGTGGAAACCGGCGGTCAGGCTGCTTCAACCGCACCGCTGGCGTTTCCGTTCAATGTTACCGCGTGGAATCTGGAGCGCTGCCTGTTTCCCGAGGAAAGCGCTGCGAAAATGCTGGCAGAAAAACCGGCGGTTGCACTGCTGACCGAGATGGACAATGGCATGGCGCGCACCGCGCAGAAGAACATGACAGCGGAAGTCGCCCGCCATATGGCTATGGAATATGCCTATGGTGTGGAGTTTATCGAGCTTGGACTTGGCTCGGAAATTGAGCATTCCTTCTGTAAAGACGATTTCAACGAAAAAGGCTTCCACGGCAATGCACTGATGTCTTCTGTGCCGATGCAGCGTATTTTTGTGCAGCGTCTGGCCGGTGAGCGCCTGTGGTTCTTCAATGGCGGCGATCAGCCACGTCTGGGAGAACGCAACGCAATCGGTGCGGTGATTGAAACCGTCGACGGGCCGTTTCTGGCGGTCTCCGTGCATCTGGAAAGCGCATCTCCGGCTGCCTATCGTGAAAAGCAGGTGGCGCAGCTGATTGATGCGCTGGAAGCAGAATTTGGCACTATGCCGATGCTGATCGGCGGCGATCTTAATACCGGCAATCATGCCGGTGGTGATTTTGAAGCGGAAGGTCTGTTCCGCGTCGCTGCTGAACGCGGCTTTACCCGCCACAGCGGTGCGTTGGATCAGATGACGACGCGTCCGAGCCTGATTACCCGTTGGCCAGATCGCGCCATGAAACTGGATTGGTTCCTAAGCCGTAGTCTGGATATCACTGAGAGCCGCATCATCTCTTCACTGGATGATAATCAGCGTCCGCTTTCCGATCATGATCTGATTGTTTGCCGTGTTGATGGTTTCAGCGCTGCATAATCAATGGAACTATGCCGGAGGGAGGCCTGTCTTCCTTCCGGTTTTGTAAAGAGCCTGATTGTCTCTTTATTGGGACGATGTGGTTCCAAATAGCTCTCGTTTGGAGTTTTTGTCTTACGGGTAGGTTCATTTTCATCAACTTAAAACCATGGAGTTTTGAAAATGTCCAAGCCTTATAACCGTCTTGATAAAGATAATGCAGCCGTTCTTCTCGTAGACCATCAGACAGGCCTGTTGTCTCTGGTTCGTGACATTGATCCTGATAAATTCAAGAACAATGTGCTGGCACTTGCCGATCTGGCAAAATATTTCAACCTGCCAACCATTCTCACCACATCTTTCGAAGATGGCCCGAACGGCCCGCTCGTACCTGAGCTGAAAGAGCTTTTCCCGAATGCGCCTTATATTGCCCGTCCTGGCCAGATCAACGCCTGGGATAACGAAGATTTCGTGAAAGCCGTTAAGGCAACCGGCAAGAAACAGCTGATTATCGCTGGTGTTGTGACCGAAGTTTGTGTGGCTTTCCCAGCGCTGTCGGCTCTGGCTGAAGATTTCGAAGTTTTCGTGGTGACCGATGCGTCCGGTACATTCAACGAAATCACCCGTCATTCCGCATGGGATCGTATGAGTGCTAACGGTGCACAGCTGATGACATGGTTCGGTCTTGCCTGTGAGTTGCATCGCGACTGGCGTAATGATGTGGAAGGTCTGGGTACTTTGTTCGCAAACCATATTCCAGATTACCGCAACCTGATTAACAGCTACAACACAGTTAAAGCCTCGAAGTAATTGGGTAGCTGAATAGACTACGGATAAGGCCGTGTAGCTGATTACGCGGCCTTATCTCTTTTGGGTATGCAGTTTCATTTCCCGCCGTCGTTTTGCGGAGGAAGGAATGCCGAGTTCTTCGCGATATTTGGCGACTGTCCGGCGGGCGATAACAATGCCTTCAGTATCAAGTTTTTGCACGATGGCCTCATCAGACAAAATGCTGTCGATGTTTTCCTGCGCAATCAGCGTGCGGATTTTGATGCGCACGGCTTCCGAGGCAATATCATCGCCGGTTTTGCCCCTGATCGCCGCATTGAAGAAATAACGATATTCATACAGACCTTGCGGGGTCATCATATATTTCTGATTGGTAACGCGGCTGATGGTGCTTTCATGCATCTCAATCGCATCAGCCACCATTTGCATGGTCAGTGGTTTGAGCGCAACAGCACCGCTTTCCAGAAAACCTTGCTGATGAGTGATGATCTGCTCGCCGACATTGAGCACTGTCTGCGCGCGCTGATCGAGAATACGGGTTAGCCAGCTGGCTTTTTGTTTGCAGGCACGCAGAAACTGCTTCTCTTGCTTGGAAAGGCTGTTGTCACTGAGCTTACGGCTATAATCCTCATTCATCAGTACACGGGGCAGAGCCTGCGGATTGAGCGTGATGCTCCATTCGCTATTCGGTGTCTTGGTAACCAGCAAATCGGGAATGATGGTCAGGGCAGGTGTGCTGTCGAAGATCAGACCGGGTTTGGGGTTCAAGCCACGGAGTTCTCCCAGTAGTTCTGCCAGTTCTTCATCATCCGCATCGCAGAGCTTTTTAAGCGCGGTGAAATCACGCTTTGCCACCAGATCAAGATGCTTAAGCAGAATGGCCATTTCTGCAGTCAGGCGATCATCGGTAATGAGCTGCAGACGCAGACATTCCGCCAGATTGCGGGCGAAAAGTCCCGCCGGTTCAAAAGCCTGACATTGGTGCAGAACGCGCATAACCTGTTCCGGTGTCACATTCAGGCGTTTGGCGATTTGCGCTAAATCCGCATGGAGATAACCGGATTCGTCCAAAGTCTCGGCAAGCACTTCGGCGATATGCCGCTCGGTCTTGTCCCTGATGCTGAGATTGATCTGCTCGGCCACATGATCCTGCAGGGAATGCTGTACTGTTCCTAAATCTTCAACAGAATAGTCCGAGGTGGCGGAAGAGGGCAGTGCGCCGCTTGGCGCTCTTTGCAAAAGCGGATTGGCTTCTATTTCACTTTGTACAAAGTCTTCCAGCTCAGCACGGCTCATTTGCAGCACTTTGAGCGATTGCTGCATTTGCGGTGTCATGGTCAGTGATTGGGTCTGCCGCAAAACGGGCTTGGAAGAGAGAGCCATTGATCTGTTTATAGCACTCTTTTCAGTGCTATTGATACGTCATGAAATTGTTGTAAGCACGGAATCAAAGTTTTCTTCTGTGCATGAGGATTGATGATGCGCCACTATATCGGAATTGATGTCGGAACCGGCAGCGCCAGAGCAGGGATTTTTGACAGCAAAGGCCGGTTACTTGGCACTGCTGCTTGTGCCATTGAGACATTCCGCCCGCAGGCGGATTTTGCACAGCAAAGCTCGGCGCATATCTGGGCATCGATCTGCAAGGCTGTGAAAGCTGCAATGACTGAAGCCGCTATTGCTGCGGACAGCGTTGCCGGTATCGGCTTTGATGCTACCTGTTCGCTGGTCGTTGCTGATGCGGAAGGCAAGCCGGTCACTGTCAGCCCGAAAGGCGAGCCGGATCAGGATGTGATCCTGTGGATGGATCATCGCGCGATCAATGATGCCGAAGAGATCACTGAAATTGGCGGCAAGGTGCTGAACCATGTCGGCGGTCGTATGTCGCCGGAAATGGAGCTGCCGACAATTCGTTGGTTCAAACGTGAACTGCCACAAAGCTGGACGCAGACAGCCGCTTTCTGGGATTTGCCGGACTGGCTGGTGCATCGTGCTACCGGCACCGATATGCGCTCCCTTTGCTCACCGGTGTGCAAGTGGACTTATCTCGGCGATCGGGGCAAAGCCGGAGAGGGCTGGGATAGCGCGTTTCTAGAGAATATTGGTCTTGAAGAACTGGGCGATGATGATTTTGCAGCCATCGGCAATCGCTTCGGTGCAGCCGGTGAGATTGCCGGAAAATTGTCGGAAGAGGCCGCAACGGAGCTTGGTCTTAAAGCTGGTATCGCCGTTTCCACCGGCCTGATCGATGCTTATTCCGGTGCGCTCGGCACGCTGGCCGTTGAGGACAATGCCGGTGTGAGTGCAACAGAGCAGCGTCTGGCATTGATCGCCGGTACCTCAACCTGCCATATTGCTCTGAGCAAAGAGCCGGTTTTTGTCTCGGGTGTCTGGGGGCCATATTATTCGGCTCTGCTGCCTGATCTCTGGGCAAATGAAGGCGGTCAGTCGGCAGCAGGTGCCTTGATTGATGCGGTGATTGCGCGTCATGCGGTGTCGGTTAAACTGGCAGCCGAAAATCCGGGCAAGCGCATTGCTGATCTGCTCGATGCACATCTGGCAAAAATGGCTGAAGAAACTGCAACGCTGACGCGTCATCGCCATGTGCAGCCGGATTTCCACGGCAACCGCTCACCATTGGCGGAAAGCTGGCGCAAAGGCGCGATTGTCGGTCTGACACTGGATCACGAGCTGGATGATCTGGCGCTGGATTATCTGGCGACCATTCAGGCGCTGGCCTATGGCACAAGGCATATTCTTGAAGAAATGCGCCATGAAGGCATGGAGATTGATACGCTGGTGGTCTCCGGCGGTCTGGCGCGCAATCAGCTTTATTTGCGCGAACATGCAGACGCTACCGGCTGCCGCGTGCTGGTGCCGGAACAGGCTGAACCGGTGTTGCTGGGCTCAGCCATGCTTGGCGCTGTTGCCAGCGGTGATTTCGTCGATTTACCGCAGGCGATGGCGGCAATGAGCGGCAAAGGTGAAGTGCTGGAGCCACGCAACGGTGCAATTTCTGCCTATCACGATGCAAAATATCTGGTCTATCGCCGTATGCAGATGGATTATGCCGATTATGTCGAGCTGATGGATGAAAATCCGGTCGCTGACGATGAAGCTGATACCGAACAGGAATGATGCAGAATAAAAAACACCGGCAGTTTCAAACTGCCGGTGTTTTGGTTTTTAGTATGGGCTGTCGACTTTGCCGGTTTCCACATAGACCGTTTTGATCTGGCTGTAATGGGAGAGGGCGGCAAGACCATTTTCGCGGCCGATACCAGAATTTTTATAGCCGCCGAACGGTACTTCCACCGGTGTCAGATTATAGGCATTGATCCAGCATGTACCGGCCTTGAGGGCGGCGATCACACGATGGCCGCGCGCGCTGTCTGCGGTGAAAACACCGGCAGCAAGGCCAAATTCTGTATCATTAGCGCGGGCGATGACTTCATCTTCATCCTTAAAGGTCAGAATGCTCATTACGGGGCCGAAGATTTCTTCCCGCGCAATGGTCATATCATCGCTGACATTGGTGAAAATTGTCGGCTCAATATAGAAACCGTTTTCCAGACCCTGCAAGGCTGGAACACCGCCGCCGCAAACCAGATTGGCACCTTCTGCCTTACCTTTTTCGATATAGGACAAAACCTTGTCGCGCTGGGCAAGGCTCACCATTGGCCCCATCTGCGTGCTCGGATCAAGCGGATCGCCGTTCTGGATGGCACGGGTGCGTTCAACCAGACGGGTTACAAAACGCTCGGCAACAGCCTCATGCACGAAAACGCGGGTGCCGTTGGAGCAGACCTGACCGGTGGAATAGAAATTGCCGAGCATCACGCCGCCAATGGCATTTTCCAGATCGGCATCATCAAACACGATCAGCGGGGATTTGCCGCCGAGTTCCATGGTGACCTGTTTCATTTCACTGCCGGCCTGCGCCATAATCTTTTTGCCCGTCGGCACAGAGCCGGTGAGCGAAACCTTGGCAACTTTAGGATGGCTGATCAGTGCTGCGCCTGCATCACCAAAGCCCTGAACCACGTTGAAAAGCCCGTCCGGCAGACCAGCATCCTTGTAGAGCTGTGCGAGTGCCAGAGCTGAAAGCGGTGTATTTTCCGATGGCTTGAACACCACCGCATTGCCCATGGCCAGAGCAGGGGCTGATTTCCATGATGCGATCTGGATCGGGTAATTCCATGCGCCGATACCAACGCAAACGCCCAGCGCTTCGCGGCGTGTATAGGCAAAAGGCCCGCCAAGTTCGACAAACTCGCCATTGAAACCGGAGATCACACTGCCGAAATATTCCATGGCATCGGCACCGGAGGCTGCATCGGCCACCAGTGTTTCCTGAATGGCCTTGCCTGTATCCAGTGTTTCCAGTTCCGACAATTCCTGATTGCGCTCGCGCATCAGTTCCGCGGCACGGCGCAGGATACGCCCACGCTCAACAGGTTTAAGCTTCGCCCATTCAACCTGCGCTTTGGCAGCGGCTTCGACAGCCTGATCGACAATGGTCTGTGTCGCGCCATGCAGGCGGGCAATCACTTCGCCGGTGGCAGGATAGATCACATCAAAAGCACGACCTGTTGTATCTTCAACAAAACGACCATTGATAAAATGTGAGGCTTGCGGCTGTGCACGCATGGGAAATTCCTTCAAAATTCTATGAGCTTTATAAATTAGCGGTCGGAGACTTGCCAGCGCGGACTAATCCAAGGCTCCTGATTGGAACGCGGCAGTGGTGTTTTGCCAAGGATATGGTCTGAGGCTTTTTCACCGGTCATGATCGACGGGCCGTTGAGATTACCGTAAGGCACACGCGGGAAAATTGAGCTGTCGGCCACGCGCAGACCTTCAACACCAATCACACGGCATTCCGGATCAACTACGGCCATCGGGTCGTTGACTGAACCCATTTTACAGGTACCGCATGGATGGAACGCGCTCTCTGCATGGTCGCGAATGAAATTATCCAGCTGCTCGTCTGTGACCTGATCATCACCTGGCTGAATCTCACGTCCGCGATAGGCATCAAAAGCCTGCTGGCCGAAGATTTCGCGGGTCAGGCGGATGCAATGACGAAAATCGTGCCAGTCATCAGGATGCGACATATAGTTGAACAGGATTTTCGGCTTCTCTTTCGGATCGCCGGAGCGCAATGTGACCGAACCGCGTGACTTGGAACGCATCGGCCCGACATGCGCCTGAAAACCGTG
>JAIRVW010000161.1 GCA_031253705.1 Brucellaceae bacterium | reverse complement strand
CATTGATGAAGGCATAGAGACAGAAGAGGATGAGAACGACGCCGTTAAAAGCCAGCACCAGCGGTTCAATATGCCAGAAACCATGCTGGAAGCGGCGTGTGCCTTCACTGGTAAGCAGGCGGGCGACAAAGAGCGCAAGAATGGACATTGCGGCATCTGTTGAAGAAAACATGCCGTCAAAAATGACCGCGCCGGAGCCTGAGATCAGGCCGAAGACAATTCCGAATAAACCAATGAAGATAGTTGTATATATAGATTGTCGTAAAATCAGTTGTTCAAAACGTGCGAGACGTTGCATTTTAAAGATACTGCCTTTGTAGAAACAACAGCCGCTGAGAAAGCGATCGGGCACAGGTTCTTTTGCCGCGAAATACGGTTCACAGGACTGCTTTTATTTTTGCATTCTGTTTGCGCTGATCCGCGGAAGGATTGTTGTCTACAAGTGGTGTAAACGGCGGATCGCAATTCTATGCTGCGCGTTGAAGAATAGTGCATCTATATATGGTTTTGATGAAAAACGGAAGCCATGGCGTTTTCCGGCTGTGTTTTGTGTCGTTTCCGGATGATTCGCTGAGGCTTTCTGTAAGATGGTTTTGCAAATGATTTGCAGTTCAGTGCCATTTAAGTCCATGAATTTACTGATATATTGAAAATTATCTCTTGAGTGAAAATCAGTTGCAACTGGAGATGAAAAACCGGACTAAAATTTCAGGAATTTCATTTTAATGATTTTTAAACCACGGCTTTTGAGGTAAAGAGAAGCCACATCTCAGCGGATTGCTGAATTGAAGTCATTTTCGATGAAGGCGGCAAAGGGCGTATATTGATATCGCGTCTTACAGCCTGCCGAAATTTATAAACTGCAAAATTGTAAATCTCCTGTTGCTCTGCTGTTTTGATCAAGACAGCAGAATGTTTCGTTCGGAGAGATAAAAAGGTTTGGATATGGATGCTAATCTGAGAATTCGGCGGCTGGCTACATGGACTATTCCGGTATCCATCGGCGTGATGGCGCTTAAATATCTGGCCTATCTGCTTACCGGTTCTGTTGCGCTTTACTCTGACGCGCTGGAATCAATTGTGAATGTGATTGCCTCGGTCGGTGCATGGTGGGCGATTACGGTCAGCATTATGCCTGCAGACGGTAATCACCCTTACGGACACCATAAGGCGGAATATCTTTCCGCTGTGGTTGAAGGTGTTCTGATTGTTCTTGCTGCCTTGCTGATCGTGCATGAGGCATGGGGTGCACTGCAAACACCGCGGACAATGGATGAGCCATGGCTGGGGCTGGGGATCAATCTGATTGCGGGTGTGATCAATATGTTGTGGGCAGGCTTGCTAATCCGTGCAGGCCGAGCCGCGAAATCTCCGGCGCTGCTGGCAGACGGCAAGCATATTATGACCGATGTGATCACCTCGGCTGGGGTTCTGGTCGGGCTTGTGGCGGCCATCATTACCGGCTGGACTATTCTTGATCCGCTGCTGGCGATTATTGTGGCGATCAATATTCTTTGGCAGGGCTGGCATGTCATCAATTCCTCTGTGCAGGGGCTGATGGATGTGGGCGTTGAACCTGTAGAAGAAATGCAGATTCGCGATATTATTTCCACCAATGCGGAAGGTGCGCTGGAAGTCCATGACCTGAAAACCCGTATCGCCGGACGGATTACTTTCATTGAATTTCATCTGGTTGTGGCGGCGGATATGACGGTCGGCGACTCGCATATTATCTGCGACCGCATTGAAGATGCGCTGCATGAGAAATATGAAAATTCACGGGTTGTCATTCATGTCGAGCCTGAAGATGAGGCGAAGCTGCCTTTGGGGACTGCTGCAGTGCCTTTTGCCTGATGGAAATGTAATGCATTGATTTTTCATAATAAAAACGCTGTCCTGTCATTGTTTGGGCAGCGTTTTTATTTTTCTCTGAATATGCCTGTAATTTTATTTCGTTTAATCTGAAGTCTCTTGCAACTTGTTGCCAAGGCGTATAGCATTTGCCCTATGAACAACGCGCATCATCATACCAGCTCTTTTGTGAGCTTCGGAGCAGGTCAGGGCTTTGCAGCCGCTGAGCCTTGCGCGCGTCAACTCTCGCTTCTACTTCTTCTCGGCCTTAGCGGCGATCGCCGGGCTCGTTGATTGGAGCGTCCGGCGGTCGTACAGAGCCGTCAGACTCATGCTCCGGTCAAAGAATCCGTTTCGATTGTGCCCGATTTTTCTGCATCTTCATTTTGTAATTGAGCAGACAGGGCGTGTTTAAAGCGGCTGTGTATCGCAGTTGCTGTGGCTGATGAGACTTTAAAATGACCAATATGACTTCCGCTTCCAAATCCCCTCGCAAAGGCATGCCGATTGCGGCTGAAAAATACACGCCGTTCAGAACGACAGTTCTGCAGGATCGCCAGTGGCCTTCAAAAATGATCGAAAAGGCACCGATCTGGTGTTCGGTTGATCTGCGTGACGGTAATCAGGCGCTGATTGATCCGATGGGACATGACCGTAAAGCGCGTATGTTCCAGCTGCTGATGGATATGGGCTTTCCGGAAATTGAAATCGGCTTTCCGTCCGCTTCACAGACTGACTTCGACTTCTGCCGCTGGGCGATTGAAGAAGGCAATGTGCCGGATGATGTGGATTTGCAGGTGCTGGTGCAGTGCCGTCCGGAGCTGATCACCCGTACATTTGAAGCGCTGGAAGGTGCAAAAACCCCGATCATCCATTTCTACAATTCCACCAGTGAATTGCAGCGCCGCGTTGTATTCGGCAAGGATGTGGCAGGTATCAAGCAGATTGCTACCGATGCCGCCAAGATGATTATGGATATGGCTGCCAAAGCCGGCGGCGGTTACCGTTTTCAATATTCACCGGAAAGCTTTACCGGCACCGAGCTGGAAGTGGCTTTGGAAATCTGCAATGCGGTGACTGAAATCGTCAAGCCGACTGCGGAAAACAAGCTGATCCTCAATCTGCCGTCCACGGTGGAAATGAATACGCCGAATGTCTATGCCGACCAGATCGAATGGATGTGCCGCAATCTGGATAATCGTGAAAACCTGATTATCTCCCTGCATCCCCATAATGACCGCGGCACAGGTATTGCTGCAACCGAACTGGGTCTGATGGCCGGTGCTGATCGCGTGGAAGGCACATTGTTCGGTAACGGTGAGCGTACCGGTAACGTGGATGTGGTGACACTGGCGCTGAACATGTTCACGCAGGGTATTGATCCTGAACTGGATT
>JAIRVW010000034.1 GCA_031253705.1 Brucellaceae bacterium | reverse complement strand
CTGCATCAATCGCCAGTGCTTTGCGGCACAGTTCCGGAGTGCGGATACATTCGTCCAGACAGATGGCGGTGCGCATCATGGATTGCAGCTTGGCATGATCCTGCAGATCATCCCATGCCAGCGGCTGTTCGATATAGTCCAGATCAAAGTCATCGAACTGGCGCAGCAGAGCGAGATCGGCCAGCGTATAGGCGCAGTTGGCATCAACCGTCAGATGAATATCAGGGAAACGGTTGCGTACTTTTTCCAGCAGTTTCACATCATGACCCGGCATGACTTTCAGCTTAATGCGGCGATAGCCCTGCTGCACATGACGCTCAACATCCATGAGCGTGTCCGGAATTTCCTTGATGCCCAGTGAGACGCCGACTTCAACCTCTTTACGGGTGCCGCCAAGCGCATGGGACAGCGACAGACCGAGTGATTTCGACCACAAGTCCCAATAGGCCATTTCCACACAGGCTTTTGCCATCTGGTGATCGCGCCAGTGACGCATCATCTGGCTCAGTTCATAAGGTGTTGAGAATTCCTTGCCGATAATCTGCGGCAGGAAAACGTCCCGCATCATCATCATGGATGACACAGTGGTTTCCGGCAGATAATCCGGCAGAGTGTCAGACACGCCTTCCGCATAGCCTTCAAGATTGCCGCTGCGCAAGATGAGCAGAGGGAAGGTCTTTTTCGTAGCCACACCGGTAGAAATGCGAAACGGATTGAGAAGTTTCAGCTCTACAAGACGTAACTCTGCACTGTCGATCCGGAGTTTCGGACGTAGTTGCGACGGGGCTTGGAACAACATGATGGGTCTCTGTAATTTTGTATGCTGTAAGGGTCGGAAACGGAGAGGCCGCAGCGGGAACTGCGGCCCCGCTTGAATTAGTTCCAGCTCATGTCATAGAAACGCACGAACTCATCCGGTGTCGGTGTGAAGTTCAGGTCTTTCGCCATCACATAATTGGTTGTGTAGGTCCAGAGCGGCACCCAATAGGCCTGATCAGCGATCTGGCGCAGCGCTTTGCTGTAAAACTCTTTGCGTTTTTCCGGATCGGTGGTGGTGTCAGCCTGCTTGAGCGTCGCTGTCAGCTCGGCATTTTTAACATCATCAATATCCGAGCCGTCAAAAAATTTGGACGTGGAGGCGGAGGCATCGGCCACCGAGCCGGAGCCCCATGTGACAAAGCCCATCGGCACTTCGCCTTTCAGCTGCTTATCTGCAAGGGCTGCATATTTCAGCATCTGCAGATCAACCTTGACGCCGACATTGCCCAGCATCTGCGCCATGGCTTCGGTGGCAGCTTTATCACGATAGAAATACAGCGTGGTGCTGAAGCCGTTTTCGAAACCTGCTTCTTTCAGCAGTTGTTTGGCCTTGGCAGGGTCGAAATCATAGGAGGTCACATCCTGTTCGCAACCAAATTGCAGCGGGCTGCAGATGGAATTGATCAGCTGTGAAGACGGGGCAAAGAAAGCATCACGCACGGCTTTACGGTCAATCGCATGATTGATTGCCTGACGCACACGCACATCTTTCAGCGGAGTGTCGGCGCCGGAGCGGCCGGATACATCCATGGAAATATAACCGAAGCGCAGTGTTTCGCCCTGAACCACGTTGAAGCTGTCGCGGGTTTTGAGCTTTTGTGTCAGATCTTCAGGCACCTGCCAGATAAAGTCTACGGAGCCGGACATCATTTCCGCGATCTGTGTATTGGTATCCGGAATGCTGCGGACTTCCACATTTTTGATCTGCGGTTTCTGACGCGGGCCGCCGTCATGATAATCAGGGAAAGCCTTCAGCGTATAGCCGCTGCCCGGTTCAATCTTGTCCACCATATAAGGGCCGGTGCCGATCGGTTTCTTGGAGAAACCTTCATCGCCGACTTCCTGATAATATTTTGCCGGGTAAATCTGAATGGCGCTTTCAAGGAAATCGAGCGCCGCAGGGAATGGTGCTTTCAGATGCACGAGAACGGTCTGATCATCCACCTTCTCGGCATTTTTAATCCATGCAACTGTATTCGGCATAGCAACCGGAGTTTTAGGATCGGAGAAATGGTTCAGCGTGAATACAACATCATCCGCGCCGAAAGCATCGCCGTTATGGAATTTCACGCCCTGACGCAGCTTGAATTCAAGGGTCAGATCATCAACCCATTTAAAGCTTTCAGCCAGATTGCCCACCCATTCGCGGGTTTTCGGATCGCGTTCAACCAGCGTGTCCCAGACGGCATAGCCGAAAATGGTGCTTTCGCGGGCTGAACTGAAATAGGTATTCGGATTATCCAGTTCTTTGGCAAAAGCGACATTGACGGTGTCATCCGATTTATCGGCCAGTGCTGCACCGGATACGCCTAAATACAGGCTGGCGGTAACGGTAGCCAGAATGGCAAAATTCTTACGAAAGCTCATGTGTCGCTCCACTTCGACGCAAGGTTAAAAAAGATAAGGCAGTTTTCTTGGTTGTTATCGGGTTGAAGGCTGCGGGCTTTTGCCCTCAGCAATATCGGCAAATATCCCTGCCATGCAGCGCAAGGCATCACGGCAGGTCGATTTCAGAACATGTTCATCGGGCGCATGTTGCGAACAGGCGCGATAGGAATGCGGTACCCAGACGGTCGGCAGGCCAAGCGTTTCCGAGAAACACTCATTGGGCAGCGAGCCGCCGAGATTAGGCAGAATATGCGGCGGGTTGCCGGAAGTATCTGTCAGCGACTGCGCGACAAAACGTGCCCACGGATGGTCAGGATCAAGGCGTGTTGCGGTAAAATCATCATCCTCGCGGCGGGTGATTTTGATATCCGCATAACCATGCTGATCGAGATGACGGCGCAGTGCGGGTATAATGTCGTCCGCATTCGTGCCGACAACATAACGCAGCTGGCAGGTTGCCCGTGCCTTGCCGGAGATCGCATTAACGGGTGCCTCCGGCACGCCGGATGTCATGGCGAGAATAGCAAAACTGTTCCAGCCATAGACCCGCTCGGCGGGTGTCAGGCTGGCTTCGCCCCAGTCTTTATCGACGCTCGGGCCGGTTTCCATATCCACCGGCAGATCACGCAGTGCTGCGCGGATATTATCGGTCAGGCTGGTCGGCCGCCATTCCGGAATACGGATCTGGCCGCGTTCATCGGTGATTGTCGCCAGTGCCTGTACGAGCCGCATTGCCGGATCGGCAAGCAAGCCGCCCCAATTGCCGGAATGATGCGCGCCATCGCGTTTTTCTACAATCAAATCAACTGTGACTGCGCCGCGTGCGCCCATGAAAACAGTCGCTCTGTCCGGTTGCAGTCGCGGGCCGTCAGAGGCGATCAGCACATCGGCAGCGAGTTCCTGTTTGTGTGATGCACAGAAAGCCTGCAAACCCGGAGAACCGTTTTCTTCGGCCATTTCCAGCAAAATGGTGGCGTTGAAACCGAGCTTGCCATGCTCAGCAATCAGTGTTTCAAGAGCAGCAAGATTGATCAGATGCTGCACTTTATTATCGGCAGTGCCGCGGCCGTACCAACGGTCACCCTCT
>JAIRVW010000001.1 GCA_031253705.1 Brucellaceae bacterium | reverse complement strand
TATTGGATAAGAATGATGAACGATTTCGCGAAAGCTCAACGCCCGACACCTAAAGCCGGCGTCATGGATATTGCTGCTTATGTTCCTGGTAAAGCCACTGTTCAGGGTGTTGCCAAGATTCATAAGCTGTCTGCCAATGAAAGCCCGCTGGGTGCAAGCCCGCATGCTGTTGAAGCTTATCGTGCAACCGATCATTATCTGAGCTCTTATCCGGACGGCGAAGTCATTGCGCTGCGTCAGGCTATTGCGGAAACGCAAGGGCTGAATATTGAGAATATTCTCTGCGGCAACGGTTCGGATGAATTGCTCGGCCTGTTGTGCCAGACCTATCTGGCGCCGGGCGATGAGGCGATTTTCACGGATCACGGTTTTCTGGTTTATAAAATCCAGACACTGGCAGCCGGTGCAAAACCGGTGATCGTAAAAGAAAACGATACGATGATTGATGTGGATGCAGTACTTGCTGCCGTCACAGACAAGACTAAAGTTGTTTTCATCACCAATCCGGGTAACCCGACGGGTACTTATGTGCCGTTTGAAGAAGTGAAGCGTCTGCATGCTGGTCTGCCGCCGCATGTTCTGCTGGTGCTGGATGCCGCCTATGCGGAATATGTGCGTAAAAACGATTATGAAGCCGGTGTGGCTTTGGTCTCAAGCAGTGACAATGTGGTGATGACCCGTACCTTCTCGAAGATTCACGGGCTGCCTGCTTTGCGTATCGGCTGGATGTATGCGCCTTCGCACGTCACAGATGCGGTGAACCGTATCCGCGGGCCTTTCAACATGAACAGTGCGGCGATTGCTGCCGGTACTGCGGCGATCCGTGACCGTGAGCATGTGCAGAAGGCTTGTGCATATAATGCGGAATGGGCGGAGTGGCTGACAGACGAGTTCACCAAACTCGGCCTGAAAGTGACGCCTTCGGTTACCAATTTCCTGCTGGTGCATTTCCCTGACACGCAGAATAAGTCTGCCGCCAAAGCGGATGATTATCTGCAGTCCAGGGGATATATTCTGCGTCGCGTGACATCCTACGGCTTCCCTGAAGCCCTGCGGATGAGCATCGGCTCGGAAGAAGCCAATCGCGGCGTGATTGCTGCTCTCACAGAATTTTTGAAGTCCTGATATGTCTGATATTCATTTTAATAAAATTGCGCTGATCGGTATTGGTCTGATCGGCTCGTCATTGGCTCGTGTCATCCGCCGTGAAGGTCTGGCCGGTCATATTGCTATTGCTACCCGCAGTCCGGAAACGCTGAAACGAGCGGAAGAACTTGGGCTGGGTGATAGTTACACGACAGATAATGCGGAAGTCGTCCGCGATGCTGATCTGGTGATTGTCTCGGTGCCTGTGGGCTCTTCCGGTCTGGTGGCCAGCCAGATCGCGGGCAGCCTCAAAGCCGGTGCGATTGTCACTGATGTGGGCTCCACAAAAGGTTCCGTCATTGCGCAAATGCAGCCGGAACTGCCGGATCATGTGCATTTCATTCCGGGACATCCGATCGCTGGTACGGAATATTCAGGGCCGGATGCAGGCTTTGCCGATTTGTTTATCAACCGCTGGTGCATTCTCACACCGCTGCCGGATACCGATGCCAATGAGCTGGCAAAGCTCAATGCATTCTGGGAAGCCTGCGGCTCCAAAACTGACCAGATGGACCCGCAGCATCATGATCTGGTGCTGGCAATCGTTTCGCATCTGCCGCATATCATTGCCTATAATATTGTTGGTACGGCCAATGATCTGGAAAAGGTAACGGAATCAGAGGTGATCAAATATTCCGCTTCCGGTTTCCGTGACTTTACCCGTCTTGCGGCATCTGATCCGACAATGTGGCGCGATGTCTGCCTGCATAATAAGGATGCGATTCTGGAAATGCTGGGGCGTTTTTCGGAAGATCTGGCATCTCTGCAGCGGGCAATCCGCTGGAGTGACGGTGATGCATTGTTTGATCTGTTTACACGTACCCGTGCCATCCGTCGCGGTAGTATTGATGCAGGTCAGGAAGTGGATGCACCGAACTTTGGCCGCGAAGCTGCAAGCAAGCAAAAGTAACAAGTGAAGCTGCAAGCAAGCCTAAAGTCTGATCTAAAAGTCGTTATACCTGGCTGCAAATGGCAATTTCTACGCTTCCGGTGCTCATGTACATTTAAGTACACTGCGCTCCGGTTCTCGAAATCACCATTTTCGCTGAGGTCTAACGCTTTTTGTTTCAGACTTTGCGTTGGAGTTTATGAATATAAAAAACCCGCCATTCCGGCGGGTTTTTTATTAGAATAGCGGCAACCGCCCCAGCGGGATAAAGCCTGCAGTTATTTTGCCTTCTTTAATGAGCACAGGCACAATGGTTGCACCGCTCTCATCTTTCGGCATGGAACCGAGTGCAAAGACGACAGTATGAATGTTCTTGGCCTGATCAGGGAAAGCTGTTTGCAATGCCTGTCCGAGAGCTGGCAGATTGGTCAGGCGGATTTTTAGTTCCGCATTGGTCAGACCTTCATCATCGACGGATGTAGGCCCGCTGATGCTGAGGCTTGCACCGGAAGGCAGCAGAAACAAGACCTGATTAAGCTGCAGGGATTTACCGCGCAGCAGGCTGCCGTTGGCATCCGGCTCTTTAAACGCCGCAAGGCTCAGATCCGAGGCGATATCAATCAGACCGTCAAGTTCCGGCAGAGCTTCAAATGACGGATTGCCGGTGAGGCGCAGGTCGTCATAGGTCATTTTGAGTTTGAGCGGATCTTCAAGGCTGTTCAGATCGAATTGCAGACCGAGCAGGGAAAGTGCGGGCGCAGTTTCACTCTTGTCCGCTTTCACAGCTTGCAGGTGCAGATTATCGGCGCTGAGGCTGATATCCTGCGGTGAGCGACCGTTAATATATGCCGAAGCTCTGAGATTGTCCCAATCCGCTTTCACCGGATCAGCGCCGGTCATGGCAATGGCTGCAGGGCCGGTCAGTTTTGTCTGGACAGTCAGGAAAGAGAATATGGAGGCACCGACATCAACGGCACTGGTGGCTACATTCAGTGACTGGTTTTGATCGCGGAAGTTAAAACCGGAGCAGCTGATATACATTGAGAACGGATAGCCCCGTGCCGACAGAGACTGGCATTCCAGTGTCTCTTGCTGAGCGGCAACTTTGGCCAGTTCTGTACGCACCCGGTCTTTGGCTATAGAAGCGAGATAGAACCAGCCCGCCGTGTATAAAACCACGATGAACAGAGCAATGAGAATGCCCCATGTCATACGTTTTGAGCTTTGCGGGGAGGGGCGCGATTTAGCGACCATAACTATGCCTCTCGGATTTCAAAGGGCGCTTTGCTGACAAGGCAGAAGAACTCTTTTATAATCATGTTTTATCACAATACTACGCTGATAGCAGATCGTGCGGGATTGTTTTGCTGATAAATCTCTCAGGCCGGTATATTTTTTTAACCCTGTAACCGTCTGAAAAATGTTTGCCTGTTGGGAAATACAACACAAAAAGTGTAAAATGTATCCCAATGTTGACTATGCATTATATGAATTTCAAGAGACAAGCAAAAGCAAACCAATGACCTCAAACCAGAGTTTAAGACCGGATATTATGGCGCACGATAAAATGGCGGATGCCGGCGCTGATCTGTGGGTTTTCGGCTACGGATCACTGATGTGGCGGCCGGGCTTTGACAGTGCAGAGAATGTTCCGGCACTGTTGCGCGGTTTCAGCCGTTCTTTGTGTATTTATTCTCATGTCTATCGTGGTACACCGGAATCGCCGGGACTGGTGCTTGGCCTGAACAGCGGCGGCCTTTGCCACGGGCAGGCCTTTCGCGTGGCTGCCGGTCATAAATCGCCGGTGCTGGATTATTTGCGTGCGCGGGAGCAGGTCAGCGGTGTTTATCTGGAAAAATATCTGCCGGTGGAGCTGGCAGACGGACGCGAAATCGAAGCACTGGTCTATGTGGCTGACCCGTTGCATGTGCAATATGCGGGCGGTTTGAGTGCACAGGCTATGGCAGCTGTGGTCGAACAGGCGAGCGGTCAGGCGGGGCCAAACCGTGATTATGTGGTGAATACTGTGCGCCACTTGCAGGTGATGGATATTCGGGACGAACTGCTGGAAACGGTGCTGCAATTCTTGCCTGCCTGCGAAGACTGAGAAAATGACCGGTCCTGATTGCCGGAAAATGACTTTTTCCGGAAGGTGATCTTGTGAATGACAAGGTCGCTGTTTAAATGAGTCTCATCTCATGCTGCCTGTGCGCTATCCGCACTGCGCAATGAACAGTCCGATTGAGTAGGAGACATATATGCTCGCAGTTTTGCGCACCGTTGATCTGGCGCTGGATATTTACACCTGGATCATCATTGCCAGTGCAGTGTTTTCCTGGCTGTATGCTTTTAACGTGGTCAATTCACGCAATCGTTTTGTCGCTTCGATCGGTGAGTTTCTTTACAAGGTAACTGAACCGACCTTGCGTCCGATCCGTAAAATTCTGCCGGATCTTGGCGGTATTGATATTTCACCAATCATTCTGCTGCTGGCGATTTATTTCATCCGCCAGTTCATGTGGAATACACTGGCACCGGTTTTGCTTAGCTGATGATCAATAAAAAAACCCGCTGAAAAGCGGGTTTTTTATTATCTGTGATTGAAACTATGGCCACTTGGGAGACTGGCCATATCTTAATTATTTTGCGTTCTTAGCGCGTTCAATCGCTTCAACGATGAATTTACGTGCGTAATCTTCATCGCCCCAGTCGCCGATCTTAACCCATTTGCCTGGCTCCAGATCTTTGTAATGTTCAAAGAAATGAGCAATCTGCTGCAGAGTGATTTCCGGCAGATCGGTGTAGTTATGAACTTTTTCATAACGGCGGGTCAGTTTTGGTGACGGTACAGCGATGATTTTTTCATCTTTACCGGCATTGTCTTCCATGACCAGAACGCCGATCGGGCGAACATTGATCACGCAGCCCGGAATCAGCGGACGGGTGTTGCAAACCAGAACGTCAATCGGGTCGCCGTCTTCCGACAGAGTGTGCGGAACAAAGCCGTAATTGCCCGGATAGGTCATTGGTGTGTAGAGGAAGCGGTCGACGATCAGAGCGCCGGCGCTTTTATCCATTTCATATTTAATCGGATGACCACCGACCGGTACTTCGATGATGACGTTAACGTCTTCAGGAGGGTTGGAGCCGATGGAAATAGCATCGATATTCATGGGCGTGTCCTTTCATTTGGCGTTCTGATATCGGTTTTCGGTAAACCGTGCAACAAAAACGCAATTTCAGATAAAGCGGCTTATTGTCATGTCCGTGAAATTCCGCAGGCTGCTATGCTTTGCTGTCAGCATCCGGTACGGCATCTGTTTTGGCAGTCCGCAGCGCCTGTAATGCGGCAAGGCGGGCTTTGGCTGTCGGCGGCATTGGCGGCGGATTTCTATCCTGCGATGCCTGTACGAGAAATTCGTCACAAGCGGTTTCGGTGGCCTCAATCAGGCGCTTCAGAAACTCATCCTTATCCAGACCCGGTTCAATCGGCGGCAGAATGCGGCAGCGAATAGTACCCGGATAGCGCTTAAATTTGCGACGCGGCCAGTAAAGACCGGCATTATGGGCAATCGGCACAACCGGCAGACCGAGATTCATATAGAGATGAACCACACCATATTTATAGGCGGGTTCCGCACCCGGTGCACGGCGTGTGCCTTCCGGATAGATCATGATCTGGCGGCCGTCAGCAATCGCTTTCTCGGTGCCGCCGGAAATGGAATGCAAAGCTTTAATGCCGGTGCCGCGATCGACAGGGATCATCTGCATTTTCTTCAGGTACCAGCCGAAAAGCGGAATACGCATCAGATCGCGTTTGAGAATATAGACCGGATCCGGCGTATAGGACAAAAACGCATAGACATCCCAGAACGACTGATGTTTCGGCGCGCAAATATAAGCGCCTTCCGGCAGGTTCTCAGCGCCTTCAACCACAAAATCGGTGCCTGCAATATATTTTTGCAGAAAGAGATTGGAGCGTGCCCAGAATTTAGGAACAATCCATGCTTTCTTGCGTGGCAAAAATAAAGTGAGGGGCAAAAACAGGATCATCTGGATGATCAGGCTGAGATAGAATGCCAGATTAAACAGCACTGACCGGATGGCTATGAGCATATTGGTTGTCAGCCTTTTTAAAGCGCAGAATAGATAGAACATGCAAATAGAAGAAAAATCAGCGCTTATCAATTCCGTACATGACGACATATCAGTACGTGAGTTGTGTTTTAATCACCCTGACCCAGACTTATATGGGCAAGTGCACCGATATATTTGATATATTCTGTCAGCAAAACGCGCAGCGTATCACCCTGACGCATCCAGTTATTGTCCTTCAGATCACTGTTGATGACCGGATAGGGGATCAGTTCCACATCACTGACCTGCCGCGACAGTTCCAGAATAGAGCGTGGCATGTGATAATTATTGGTCACAATGAAAATGCGTTTGTAATTATGCTGTCTGATCCATTTGGCGCTTTCAACCGCATTGCCGATGGTATTGAGCGCAGAGCGATCCAGATCAACACAACAGGCAAATAATGCCGGATCGGTTTTGGTAATACGCTGCAGAGCTTCCCGTTTGGTGGACGGATGTACGCCGCTGATCAGCAGCCGTTCACCGCGCTTTTCTTCCAGCAATTCAAGCGCCATCTGAATGCGGGATTTGCCGCCGGTCAGAACAATAATCGCATCGGCTTTTTGATCCGCTGCAGGCGTCTGTAAATTGCCGACATGTTCGCTGAAAATGACAAAGCCGATGCTCAGAGCCAGTATCAGGGAAAACAGCACGACGGCGACAGGCGGAATACGTCTGCGCAGACGTTTCAGCCAGTGGCGGACAAAACTATCTTCTGAATGCTGCATACAAGCTTCCTGACCGGCTGGTTTTGCCGGTTGCGCAGCGTCCTGCCGGTCAATCTCCGCAGGGTCTGAAGCATTGTGTTGCACATGCATTACTGTCGGGCCTGTTCACTTCTTTTTATCGGCACAGACCATATTCATCTGCGCAAATCAGTCTTTCAGTATAATGCGGAGCACTGTGTAAAAACAGAGACTAATCTTTGCTGCCGCTGATACTGTCCATATCTTTCAGTTGCCGGATTACCGTGAGGCGGCTGGTGAGCATTGTCAGAATGCTGACAATAATGATGGTTGCGGCAATGCCGATATAACCTTCACGGCCAATGGCAAAGCTGCCGAACAATGCTGCAGCCTGATCGCCTTCCGGCGTCGCCAGATTGCGCGATGTCCACCATGAGATGATCAGAAACACCAGCAGAGCCGCCGCGCCGCCGAAACACGCACCTTTCAGTGCAGTGCGGAAGAAATGCCACTCGAATTCACGGGCGACAAACCGGGCTTCCGCACCGATAAAATGCAACACTTCAATAATATGGCTGTTACCGGCCATTGCGCCGCGCGTCGCAAAAATAACTGTCAGCACAGTGGCAGACAGCATCAGGAACAAAACGCCCATGCCGATCAGCACGGTTGTATGCGCCATAGAGACGAGACGATCCACCCATGTGCGGTGATCGTCAAAACTGGCACCGGGAATGTTCTTTTGCAGTTCAGAACGCAGGGTTTCAAAATCCGGCGGGTTCTGCTCGTCAATGGTTACCACGACAAGGCGCGGTACCGGCAATTCGTCAATATCCAGACCGGTGCCGAGCCATGGCTCGAGCAGGCGGGCAGTGGCGGCACGGTCAACGATACTCGTGCCGGTTACACCGGCAAAACCGGAGGCAATCTGGCTGGCCTGCGCAAGTGCGGCTTCCATATCCTGACCGTCTACAGGGCGGATCTGAATGGTTGCTTCACGTGAAATCTGGCTTTGCCACTGGGCAGCCGAAACACGCACCAGACTGACCCCGCCGATGGTGAGGCAGGCAAGGAATGTCATGATTGCAATCACAGTGATCAGCGTGGTACCGGAAACACTGACCGGCGGCACAATCGGCGTCGACCCGCGCTTTTCACGTTTGCGCTTGCCAAGCAGTTCGAGAAAAATGCCGTAATAATGATCAATGGTTGCGCGCAGGTCAGCCATAAATATCCAGCCTTCCCTGATCGAGAATCATGCGGCGCGCATCAACCTGATCCATCAGTGTCAGATCGTGGGTGGCAATAATCACGGCAGTGCCGGAGCGGTTAAGCTCGGCGAAAAGGCGCAGCAGGCGGCGTGCCAGCGGCGGATCGACGTTACCGGTCGGCTCATCTGCCAGCAAAATTTCCGGCTGGTCAATCAGCGCACGGGCAATTGCTGCACGCTGTTTTTCCCCGCCGGATAAAACCGGTGGCAGGACATGCATACGATCACCCAGCCCGACCCATTGCATCAGCTCCTGCACTTCATGGCGGTAGGTGGCTTCCTCCTTACCGCGTACACGCAACGGCAAAGCTACATTCTCATAGGTTGTCATGTGATCGAGCAGGCGAAAATCCTGAAAGACAATGCCGATACGGCGGCGCAGCAACGGAATTTCACTGCGCTCCATTGTGGAAATATCTTTGCCGAAAATGGTAATCAGGCCGCGTGTCGGTTTCAGCGCCATGAAAAGCAGGCGCATCAGCGATGTTTTACCGGCACCTGACGGGCCGGTGAGAAACTGAAAGGAGCGCGGCGGAATATGAAAGGAAACATCCCGCAGGATTTCCGATCCCATACCGTAGCGTAATCCTACATTTTCAAAACGAATCACTGTCCATTTTCCTGATGTTTTTTGCCGGGTTGCTTATGGTTGCCGAACATTGACCCTTGTGGTTAATCTGGCGTTAAACTGCATGCAAGTTTGGCATTTTGAGGTTGAAAAAAGAACATAAATTTTATGGTTCAGCCTGTTGAGGCGGCTTGTGTATAACTGCAGAAAACGCAGATTTGATGCGTAACAAGCCGAAATAATGTAAATCTGCCCTTTCAGCTAAAGGCGTAGTACTGTAACAGCTACTTTTTCTTGCCGGAGCTATTTCGGTAAAATCGGATTAAGACCGGAGACGTGTTTATGCCTAATGTAGGTGGCAGAAATATTGAAGTTCTTTTCAGTGCAGAACAGATTGCAGAGCGCAATCGTGAACTGGCACAAAAAATTGCCGAGCGTAAGCTGGAGCGGCCGCTGGCAGTTTCTATTCTCAAAGGCTCATTTATTTTTGCGGCGGATCTGATCCGCGCCATGCATGATGCCGGTGTTGAGCCGGATGTGGAATTCATCACTGTTTCCAGCTATGGCAAGGGTACCAAAGGCGGCGAAATCCGTCTGGTGCGCG
>JAIRVW010000263.1 GCA_031253705.1 Brucellaceae bacterium | reverse complement strand
CGGTGGCGGGTGATTTGAGGTGCGAAAGTGCCTGAATCCTGTTCAGAAGACGCGTTGTTTGGTTTCCGGTTAAGGTTTATTGGTATTTAGCCGCATTATCCTGACGCAAAACCATTTTTCGGTTTTGCCAGTAATGCTCTTATTCTTGAGGCGCATATGTCTTCTTCTGTTTCACCGCTTGCACCAAAACATTATCCTGCCATGCCGGTGATTACCGGTGTGCGAATGGCGACTGCCGAAGCGGGGATCAAATATAAAAACCGTACAGATGTGCTGATGATGGTCTTTGACCAGCCTGCATCGGTTGCCGGTGTTTTCACCCGCTCCAAATGCCCGTCTGCACCGGTGGATTTCTGCCGTGAGAGCCTCAAGCACGGAACAGCTAAAGCCGTGATTGTGAATTCCGGCAATGCCAATGCTTTTACCGGTAAAAAAGGTCGTGAAACAACGACAGCCACAGCCAAAGCTGCTTGTGAAGCGCTGGGCTGTGAAGCGCATGAAATCTTTCTCGCTTCAACCGGTGTGATCGGTGAGCCGCTGGATGCCGGTAAGTTTGCGCACCTGTTCGGCGATATGAATGCACGCGCCGATAATAATGGCTGGCTGGAAGCTGCCAAAGCGATCATGACTACCGATACCTATCCGAAAGTGGCAACGGAAACCGTGCTGCTTGGTGGTGTGCCGGTGACGATTAACGGTATTGCCAAAGGTGCAGGCATGATTGCGCCGGATATGGCGACCATGCTGTCTTTTGTGGTGACGGATGCGCCGATTGCCTCTGATGTGCTGCAGGGACTGTTGTCCAAGGCTGTCGATTCCAGCTTCAATGCCGTGACCGTGGACAGCGATACTTCCACATCCGATACGCTGATGCTGTTTGCGACCGGCACAGCTTCGGAGCGCGGTGCGGTTGCCGTAACCGCATTGACCGATGAGCGTCTGGCAGAATTTGACCGTGCTTTGCGCAAGCTTCTGAAAAATCTCGCTCTGCAGGTCGTGCGCGACGGCGAAGGCGCGCGCAAAATGCTGGAAATCACCGTGAAAGGTGCGGTTTCTGATGTTTCTGCCAAGCGCATTGGTCTGTCGATTGCCAATTCCCCGCTGGTGAAAACCGCAGCTGCCGGTGAAGATGCCAATTGGGGTCGCGTGGTTATGGCTGTCGGTAAAGCCGGTGAGCCTGCTGATCGTGATCGTCTGGCGATCAGTTTCGGGAATATCCGTGTGGCGGTTGATGGTGAGCGCGATCCGGATTATTCGGAAGCAGCTGCTTCTGCCTATATGAAGGGTGAGGATATTCTTATCACGGTTGAACTTGGTATGGGCGAGGGCACAGCGACAGTCTGGACCTGCGATCTGACCAAGGAATATGTGGCCATTAACGGTGATTACCGGTCGTGATCTCAGAAATCTGTCAGTTTGAAGAGCTTGGTTTTCATGCATGGCCTGCAGCGCAGGTCACGCATCTGGGCAGCTGGGCTGTGCAGCTGACACCTTATTATCCATCCAAACGCGGTAATTCCGTCAATCTGCTGGATCCGTCCGATGATGCGGATATGGAGCAGCGGGTGGAGGCCTGTGAGGCGCTGTTTACAGCACAGGGCAAACAGCCGGTTTTCCGGCTGACGCCGCTGGCACCGCCCGCATTGGCTGATTATCTCACCGCACGCGGTTATACGACCGCGGGCGGCTCATCTGTCATGGCCTGTAATCTGCGCGATAATGCGCTGCTGAAAACACCGCAGCCGCGTCTGCCCTTGCGGCTTGTGCATTTTCGTGACGGGCAGGAGATCGGCTATAGTCGGATTTCCGCTGATTTTCATGAGCGTCCCGAGCCGCTGGTTGCGGGACTGGCGGAATTGCTGCAGTCGATCAAACCGCAGAAATTTATTATTGGCGGTTTTGCCGGAGTTGATCCTGCCGCAACGATGCTTTGCGTGAGCGAGGACGGCTATACCGGTCTGCTGGATTTGTGTATTGGTGAAGCATTCAGGCGACGCGGCTTTGCAAGAGCGCTGGTTCTGAACGAGATGGGGCAGGCAATATCGCGCGGCGATCATTGTTACTGGTTGCAGGTGGAAAGTGCGAATGCGGCAGCGCGCGCTTTGTATCAGGGCTTAGGCTTCTCTGTTGTTTACGATTATATTTATTATTGCAGATAGGTAGCATTTGATGACTGAGGGCAAAAAGATTGTGCTGGTGGCAGCCTGTGCGCTGATTGATACGGATGGCCGTATTTTGCTGGCACAACGCCCTGAGGGCAAAAATCTGGTCGGTCTGTGGGAGTTTCCGGGCGGCAAGGTTGAGAGCGGCGAAACGCCGGAAGATGCGCTGATCCGTGAATTGCAGGAAGAGCTGGGCATTACCACCAAACATGCCTGCCTCGCACCGCTGACTTTTGCCAGCTATGCTTATGAGAAATTTCACCTGCTGATGCCGCTTTATATCTGCCGCCGCTATGAGGGCATTGCCCGCTCCATGGAAGGGCAGGCACTGAAATGGGTGAAACCAAAAGACCTGCGGTCTTACCCGATGCCACCGGCTGATGAGCCGCTGATTCCTTTCCTGACGGATCTCCTGTAAAATTCTGACCCGTCCTTGATAATAGCGGGCAGATTTTGCGTTTTTTGCCCGTTTTTTACGTTCACGTTAAGGGATGATTCACCGTCATAGCGCATGGTAGCTGTATCGCGCCGGAGTATGACGATGAGCAGTAACCAGAGTCAGTATCAGTCGGAATTTCTGACAGACTTTTTTAAAGATGATGAAGATGCAAAGTCAGGCTTTATGCCGGTTGCAAAAAGCGGATTTGTCCGCTGCATCCTGCTGTTCGGCTCGGCTATTCTTGCATTGGCGCTGGTTATCGTGCCGGTTCTGAGCGAAAAAGCTAATAAGCAGACCGCGCAATCGCTGTTTCCTGCCGGTGTGGATATGATGTCGACCGGCTCTGTTCAGCGTGACCCTGCGGATAAATCCTATATCGAGCGCAAAAGCCTGCTGCAATCGACACCGCAATCTGTGTGCCTGATTGCCCGTGATGGCACCCAGCACGGCGACTGCTGATTATTCTTTGTTACTCTTCTCGGTCGCAAGCAAGGCTTCAGCCAGTGAGGCCTTGGCCGATCCCGGTTTCAGCGGCTGTTGCTGCGAGGCATGGGGTGCCCAGCCGGACATCCAGATGAATGAGAAACTCGCACGGATACGACCATCCGGATCGCTGAAACGCTCAGCATAAATCTCTGCAGCCCGCATGAAGAGACGACGGCCAACCGGTTTACGCGAGCGGCCGGTGAGGCTATTGCTCATGCCCATAGCGCGGATATCCGCCATCAGCGCAAACATATTGTCATAGCGCACCGTTACATTCTCAATATCGGTTACCGGCAAAGCGAAACCGGCGCGCTGCAATAAGGCACCACCGTCACGCACATCGGCAAAGGGTGCCACGCGTGGGCTGCCGCCGCCGGTCAGTTCTGCCTCCGCCTGCAACAGCGATTCACGCAATTCTCCGAGTGTTCCCGCGCCTGCCATGCAGCCCAGAAACAGCCCGTCAGGTTTCAGGGCCTGTTTGATCTGCATCATCAGGCCCGGTGTGTCATTGGTAAATTGCAGCGACAGCAGCGAGATAATCAGATCAGAGCTTTGCGGCTCCAGCGGCAGAAATTCAGTGCTGTCTTTTGACTGATATTCAACACTTTCAATCACCTCTGCCTTACCGGATTGCTGCAGAGATAAGGCAGCAGACGGCGTATAGGGATTGAGGATGACCGCGCGGGAGAACCGGCGCTCAATTGTTGAAAGACGGTCTTCGAGATCCTGCACTGTGCGTTCCAGTAGAAAATCCGCACCGCTCACATTGCGCTGCATCGCCCGTTTCAGGCGCTGTCTGAGCAATGCATTGTCAAAGATGGTGTTGGGTGTGGTCTCAGTTGCTGGCATTTTCTCGTATCCCGCTATCGGCATCACTTAAAGATCAGAGATTTCTCTGGACTGAAGCGGTGCATCTGGCATGGTGTTGTAAATGCGTTCAATCGGGGGCGAATGCAATGGGGGATTTACCGCTTTCTCATGAAACTGTTGTGAGGAGGGCAGGTCTGCAGCACCTGCTGCGAGGGTTAGGCGCTTGTTTGAAAATGCTGCCGGACCGGATTTTTCCGGTCCTTTGCGAGGGCTGTGACAGTCCTGTTTCACAGACGGGTACTCTGTGCGGGACATGCTGGCGTGAAGTGCGTTTTCTGGAAGCGCCAATGTGTCCGGTCATGGGCACACCCTTCAGCCATGATTTCGGTGCGCATTTTCTGTCTGCTGAAGCGATTGCCGAGCCACCTCCTTTCCGGCGGCTGCGCTCTGTCGCCTGTCATGACGGCTCTGCCCGTCACGCCGGTATTTCGCTCAAATATTATGACCGGCTTGATCTGGCACCGTGGATGGCGCGCTGGATGCAGCGGGCGGGGCAGGAACTGCTTGAGAATTGCGATGTGATTATTCCGGTGCCGCTGCATCGCAAACGTCTGTGGAAGCGCCGTTATAATCAGGCGGCAGAGCTGGCACGGGTTCTGGCGCGTCTCAGCGGCAAGGCCTATGAGCCAACGGCTTTGAAGCGCATTAAAGACACACGCCAGCAGGCGGAGCTTAGCCAGTCTGAGCGGTTGCGCAATGTGGCAGGAGCGTTTCAGGTACCAGAGAATGACCGGATCAGCGTACAGGGGCGTATAGTTTTGCTGATTGACGATGTTTATACGACGGGGGCGACGGTGAAAGCTGCCTGCCGTGCCTTGCTTAAGGCGGGAGCAGCAGAGGTGGATGTGCTGACTTTCGGCAGGGTTCTGCCAGCCGGTCAGAAATAATTATCCGTTTATGCCATCAACAAACCGGTAGCAAATGCTTGGATGATGGCGCGGGCATGGTTATATAGAGCTCAAAAATCAGGAGACTCTTGAAATGAATGTTGAAATTTATACCCGTGACGGCTGTGGCTACTGTGTTCGTGCAAAAAAACTGCTGGACGAGCGTGCGCCTGGCTATACGGAATTCAACGCGACTGTTGATCCTAAATATCGCGAAGAAATGATGACCCGTTCGGGCGGTACAACATTCCCGCAAATTTTTGTGGGTGACGTGCATGTCGGCGGTTGCGATGATCTCTATGCGCTGGAACGTGAAGGTAAGCTGACAGTTTTGCTGGAAACCGGTAAGCTCGGCTGAGCCGTTAAAGATCAGAGTGAAATATAAGGCAGAGAACCGGTTTTCTCTGTCTGGCATAAAGGGGAGAATAATGCCGATGGTTAAAGTTGCAGCAGTGCAGATGCGCTCAGACGGCGATATGTCCGCCAATATTGAAGCCCTCAGCCGTATGGTTGGTGAGGCTGCCGCTCAAGGTGCGCAATATGTGCAGACGCCTGAAAATACCGGCATTATTCAGAATGACCGTGCGCTTTACCGTGCCAGCCTTCATGCGGAACAGGACGATCCTGTTGTGAAAGCGGCAGAGGCATTGGCAAAACGTCACGGCATTTATCTCCATATCGGTTCAACGCCGATTAAACTGGACAATGGTCTTATTGCCAACCGTGCCTTTGTGTTCGCGCCGGATGGTTCGAAAATCACGACATATGATAAGATTCATATGTTTGATGTGGATCTGGATAATGGGAGAGCTGGCGTGAATCCGATACGATTTCTGCCGGTGATCGCGCAGTGGTCGCGGAACTGCCGTTCATGAAGCTCGGACTGGCAATCTGCTAT
>JAIRVW010000020.1 GCA_031253705.1 Brucellaceae bacterium | reverse complement strand
CGGGTGAAAATTTTCATTGCCACCATGCACCAGTTGTTTTGTGCACCGGATATAAGGACGTAATATCATGGAAAATTTTACCCCGTGGTCTGCGCTTGCCGGTGGTTTGCTGATCGGACTTTCAGCCGTTATGCTGATGTTGTTTGAAGGCCGGATTGCCGGTATCAGCGGTATTGTCAACAAACTCTTTCCGCCTTTCAGCGATAATCGCTTTTTGTCCCGCGCCGGATTTGTGCTGGGATTACTGGTCGCACCCTTCCTTTATCTGCTCTTCACCGGTGCCTTACCGGCGATCACAGTTTCATCTGATCCGGTTCTGATGATTATCGCCGGCCTGCTTGTGGGCTTTGGTGCAGTTTTAGGCAGCGGCTGCACATCCGGCCATGGTGTATGCGGTATCTCCCGCCTGTCCCCCCGCTCCATCTTAGCAACATCACTCTTCATGGCCGCCGGTTTCATCACCGTTTTCATCATGCGTCATCTGATCGGCTAAAGGAGACAGATCATGTCATTTCTGATCAATCTTGTTATCGGCCTGATCTTCGGGCTTGGACTGGTAATTTCCGGTCTGGCCAATCCTGAGAAAGTGCTAAACTTTCTGGATATTGCCGGCAACTGGGATCCGTCACTGGCTCTGGTCATGGGCGCAGCCGTTGTTACTGCCTTCATCGGTTTTCGCATGGTTTTTGCCCGCAAAAAACCACTCTGCGCCGTTGATTTTGATGTGCCTGCAAACCACAAGGCAGATAAATCCCTGATCACAGGCTCCATCCTGTTCGGTATCGGCTGGGGTCTTGGCGGCATTTGTCCGGGGCCCGCGATCACCACTGTCGGTCTGGCCGCAACCGGCACATTGATCTTTGTACCGGCGATGATTGTCGGCATGCTGATCGCCCGTAAAGTCAAGGCTTCCTGATCACTCAGGAAGCCTTCATTCATCAATTCATTTGATCTATCGAATGGAAAACAGGCCCGTGGCCAACTGACCGGCCGCTCTCGTCTTTCATGCCGACTTCCAGCCGGTGCGCGGCACCAATCGCCCGCAGCAAATAGGCTTTTGACTCGCGCACCGCATCCGGCAATGTGTTACCTTTTGCCAGTTCCGCCGCCAAAGCGCTGGAGAGTGTGCAGCCGGTGCCATGCGTATCCGGCGTTTCAATACGTGCCGCCTCAAACCACTCGGTATGTGTTTCACTCAGCAACAGATCAGGGCACAACTCACCGGCCATATGGCCGCCCTTCATCAGCACAGCTTTGCAGCCTTTCGCCAGCAAAGCACGGCCTTGACGCTCCATATCCTCGCGGCTTTCAGCCACCGGTTGTCCGAGAAGTGCCGCCGCTTCCGGCAGATTTGGTGTCAGCAATGTCGCCAGTGGCAGCAGTTTTTGTGTCAGGCTTTCCACTGCCTGCGGATCAAGCAATGCCGCTCCGCCTTTGGCAATCATCACCGGATCAAGCACAATGTGTAAATCCGGCTGTTTCGCAAGCTGCTCCTGCAAAACCAGCGCCACACTATCCGCAATTTGTGCATTCACGATCATGCCGATTTTGACGGCATCCACCCGCACATCGCTGAAAATCATAGTGAGCTGTTGCGCAACAAAATCGGCAGGTACAGGAAAAACACCCGACACGCCTTGTGTATTCTGCGCCGTCAGGGATGTCAGCGCCGCCATGCCGTAAGTACCACGGGCAGCAAAAGTTTTCAGATCAGCCTGAATTCCGGCACCGCCCGAAGGATCGGAACCGGCAAGGGAAAGAACATTCCTCATCGCTTATCCCTTTGCAGCACGAAAATGAGCAATCGCAGCACTGAAAGCACTTGCTTCCTGCGCAGGATTGTCCTGACCACAAATGGCAGACACCACAGCCAGACCATTCACACCCGTTGCCAGCACATCTTCCACATGCGGCAGTTTAATTCCGCCGATTGCGACTGCAGGCAAGCCATTATGGGAGTAAACTCGCTTCAGCCCGTCAAAACCGATGGAAGGCGCGCAGTTTTTCTTGGTTGCTGTCGGGAATACAGGGCCGATACCGAGATAATCCACCACAGCACTATCCGCTTTGGCGGCCATTTCTGTGGTCTGCACGGAAAGGCCGAGGATAATATCCGGCCCGATTTTAGCGCGCACCTCTTCCGGCGAGCCGTCATGCTGGCCGATATGCAAACCATCGGCATTGATAGCGATAGCAACGTCAATATTGTCATTGATGATCAGCTTGGCATTGGTGCCTTCGAGCGCTGCTTTCAGCGCCTTGGCGGTTGCAAGCATCTCCTGCCCGCTCACATCCTTATCGCGCAGCTGCACCATTGTGGCACCACCGCGTACCGCTGCAATTGCAGTTTCCACCATACCCAAACTGCCGCAAAGCTCGCGGTCAAGAACGAGATAGAGCGACAGATCAAACTGTTTCATAGACTTGTACCTTTGCCTGAGACTGGAATTGTGTTGGATCAAGCGCATAAAGCGCGTCAATAAAATGCATCTGGAAACTGGCAGGGCCTTTTGCCTGCAAGGCCGCCTGCTCTCCGGCCATGGCATACATGGCCAAAGCTGCGGCTGTTGCTTCCAGAGCGGAAGCCTTATGCGCAGCGACAAATGCACCGGTCAGACAGGTCAAAGCACAGCCTAAAGCTGTGACCTGCGGCATCAGTGGTGAGCCGCCGTCAATACGCAAAGTTGTCTGACCATCGGTGACAAGATCATAAGCACCGGTGACTGCAACCGTGCACTGATGTTCCCGTGCCAGTTGCTGTGCCGCGTGATGCGCGCTACCCGCATCATCACCGCTGTCTGCGCCCTGCCCGCGGGCGGAAAAACCAGCCAATGTCAGAATTTCCGAGGCATTGCCACGGATGACCGTTGGCTTCAGCGCCAGTAATTGCTGCGCTGCTTCTCTGCGAAAGGTTGAGGCGAAATGCGCGACAGGGTCAAAGATCCACGGAATATTATGCGCATTAGCAGCGGTGATCGCGGCAATCATCCCCTGCACCCAAAGCGGGGAGAGTGTGCCGATATTAATCGTTACCGCACCGCAAAGCTTTGCGAACTCTCCCGCCTCTTCCTGCGCATGCAACATGGCCGGAGATGCTCCGGCGGCCAGAACCACATTGGCAGCCGTATTCATCGCCACAAAATTCGTGATGCATTGTATGAGGGGTTTGCGCTGCCGCATGGTTTTCAGCATCCCGCCGAAATCCGGTAGATCTTTCATATCAGCCCTCCGCGACAGTGAGGGTCTGATACAGGGTGCCGTTATTTCGCCTTGCGATAAGCGCCCTTTGATCTGACTCCCTCCGCCGGCATTATCCGGTTCAGGTTCAAAGGGTACTTCTCAGCCGGTTTGATCCGGGCGCCCCTGTCTCTCATCATCATTATGGCAGAGCTGAATGCGGCTGTCCACCGCTCACAAGATCAGCGGATCAATATGGCACGGAAATCATTGACATTTGTGCCGGTCGGCCCCGTGACAAACAGATCACCACTTGCATGGAACGCGCTCCAGCTATCATGACTTGCGAGAAATTGTTTCGCATCAAGACCGCGTTCCGTCATGCGCTGAATTGTATCGCCGTCCGCAAAAGCACCGGCATTATTTTCCGAGCCATCAATGCCGTCGGTATCCGCAGCCAAGGCATGAATTTTGGTATTACCTGCAATAGTCTGCGCAAGTGCCAGCATAAACTCGCTGTTGCGCCCGCCTTTACCGGCTGTTGAACCGGAGCCGAGCGTTACCGTCGTTTCACCGCCGGAAAGCAATAGCAGCGGCTGGCCGGATGTGCGGTTGCGCGCCTGATATTGCGCCATTGCCCCGTGCATCAGCGCAATATCTTTCGCTTCACCTTCAATGCAATCCGAGAGAATAAGCGTCTCAACACCCTGTGCTTGCGCCAACCTTGCAGCGGCATTCAGAGATTGCGCGGCACTGGCAATAATATGATGGCTGTGACGGGCGAATACCGCATCATCCGGTTGCGGAGCATCGGCGACTTCACTTCGCAAATGCGCCATCACTTTTTCCGGCAGCTGCATTTTATAATGCTCAATATATTTCAGCGCATCATGGCGGGTTGCGCGATCAGCAATTGTGGGGCCGGAAGCGATCAGCGCCGGATCATCACCCGGAATGTCCGAGACAATCAGGCTGACCATGCGGGCTGCCCCCGCTAAAGCGGCCAATCTGCCACCCTTGATCGTGGACACATGTTTGCGAATAGCATTCATCACACTGATCGGCGCACCACTGGCGAGCAATGCCGCATTCACCGCCTGCTCGTCGGCCAATGTCAGCCCTTCAGGCGGCGCAGGCAGTAATGCCGAACCGCCACCACAGATCAGCGCCACCACCAGATCATCCGCGCTCAGGTCTTGCAAAGCGGCTTTGAGCTGTCTGGTTGCTTCCATTCCGGCATCATCGGGCACCGGATGCGCAGCTTCCATCACTTTGATAAAACGGCATTCCGCCCCGTAGCCATAACGGGTAACGACCACACCCTGCGGTGCAGGATTACCGGCTTCAATCCATAATGTTTCAAAGGCTTGCGCCATTTGTGCAGCGCCTTTACCGGCGCCAATGACAATTACCTTACCCTTTGGTGCCTGCGGTAAATAAGGTTGGAGACAATGCAGCGGATCAGCTGCCTGAACTGCCGTAGCAAACAGGGATTTCAGAAATTCCCGTTCCTGTCCCTGTTGTAATTTCGCCTGTGGCCGTCCAATCCCTTGCGGCAACTGACTACCACCATCACTGTAACCGGCAGGGATGGCACCAACGGCATTGATAATACGGCGCTCCGTAATCGCTGCAAAAATCTGATCAACTGCCTGTTTTGCCCCAACGAGGCGTGACGGGTGATCGGTATCTGCTGCCGCATGAGGCAACAGCAACATGCGTTGCGGATATTTTTTAGCCAGTGGCACATAAGGCGTCAGCGGCCCTGACAACACACCGTCTTTTTCAAACAGATCGGCGTCCACCGCAACATTGCGGATATGCCCGCTCTGCATCAGCGGTTCCAGCGCTGCAACATCCACCAGCTCACCGCGATCATAATTGATAACCATCGCGCCTGCCGCCATGGCAGACAAGACATCACGGCCGACCAGTCCCTGATTGCTGTAGCGCCCTGTCCCGCTGTTCAATGCACCAAGCCCCAGATGCACACTCAGCACATCAGCATTTTGCGCAGCGCCCTGCGGTGTTGCGGCATAGATATAGCCCTGACTTTCAATCCATTGACGATGATGTTCACGCGCATAGACCACTACATCCATAGCAAAGGCTTTCGCCAGCTTTGCCACTTCCATGCCGATATTACCGCTGCCGAGAATAGCAATCTTGCGGCCTTCCAGCCCTGAGCTCGGGAAACGTGCCAGATCGCGGCCGGTATCGAATTTCCCTGCCAGCACCTGCGCATAGAGTGTTTGCGTATCCAGATCCGGACGAAAATGCAGCAGAGCTTTCAGCACCATCTGCGCGGTAATACGACTATTGATGCCTGGTGTATTCATCAAAGGCGCTTTGCCGGAAACCCATGATTGCGACTGCATATTACCGGTGCCTGCACCGATACGCACACCGCCTTCGGCAAACTGACATTGCAGCGGGATACGGGTGGCAGCTGCGATCACCGCTTCATATTGCCCCTGCTCCGCAACGGCATTGAGCTCCTCCTCGGTACTCAGATCAGGACAATAGAAAAAATGCAGTTTACCGGCTGTAAGTTCCTGTCCTGCTTTCAAACCCTGATCGTGAAAGACCCCGCCTTTTGCCTCAATATAGCGGCGGATTTCATTCCATTGATGCTGCCCTTGCGCATCAAGACACAACTCCAGATGATCCGTGATCAGGATTTTGGCAGTTTTGTCCGACATATTTTCAGTTCCCTCTATGCTTTTTTATATTTTAGTAAGGCGCGATGCCCAGATTGTACCGGTTGGCGATTTGCCAGAACCAGTCCGTATCCAGATCAGCCTGTCGCTCAGTAATACTGATATGCTGCGCGCAATGATCAAACAGCGCGTAGCAAAGCTGCTCATCATCATGGCGGGCATAATAGGCAATGCCGTCTATCTGTGCAGGATGATTATGCAGGGCTTTTGACCAGTTTTGCGCCACATCATAGGGCAGGCCGCTATGCAGCACTTCTGCCGTTGCACCAAGAATAGCAAGGCCGCGCCCTGCAAGTTTAGCCAGTTTCAGCGGTGCCGTCAGTTCCAGTACCACATGTGCTTTCTTTTGCAAAAGCCCGAGGTCAATCAGGCTGCGGCCGGGTTCGCGCAGAAATGTTTCAGCAAAAGCACCTTCCCGTGCAGCGGCAGTGTATAACACGCCATAGGATGCATCAGGCGCATTAAGCCTGCCCATATCCGACCGGTCGAAATAAACCGGCTCAAAAGCTGCCGTGTGAAAACGATATAATTT
>JAIRVW010000213.1 GCA_031253705.1 Brucellaceae bacterium | reverse complement strand
GGCACTGATGGCTGCCTGTCTGGCCAAGGGTGATACAATTATCCATAATGCAGCTTGTGAGCCGGAAGTGGTTAATCTGGCTGACTGCCTGAATGCGATGGGTGCGAAAATTGAAGGCGCAGGCACTCCGACCATCCGCATTCAGGGTGTGACCAGTCTGAGCGGCGCACGCGTTCGCGTGATTCCGGATCGTATTGAAACCGGCACCTATGCCATGGCTGTTGCCATGACCGGCGGTGATGTGGTGTTGCAGAATACCCGTTCTGATCTGCTGCAGTCGGCACTGGATGTGCTGCGCCAGACCGGTACGGAAATCACCGATGTTGAAAACGGTATCCGCGTCGTGCGCAACGGCCACGGTATTGAGCCGGTTGATATTGTCACCGATCCGTTCCCGGGTTTCCCGACCGATCTGCAGGCGCAGTTCATGGGGTTGATGACCAAAGCCAAAGGTACATCGCATATTACGGAAACGATTTTCGAAAACCGCTTTATGCATGTGCAGGAACTGGCGCGTCTTGGCGCCAAGATTTCGCTGTCCGGTCAAACCGCAACGGTTGAAGGTGTGGAGCGTCTCAAAGGTGCGCCGGTAATGGCTACCGATCTGCGCGCTTCGGCAACACTGGTTATTGCCGGTCTTGCTGCTGAGGGCGAAACCACAGTGAACCGCGTTTATCACCTTGATCGCGGCTTTGAACGTCTGGAAGAAAAACTGTCCAATTGCGGTGCGGAAATCTCCCGCATCAGCGGTTGATCCGAGCGTGTTGTTTTAAAATGCAGGCCCCGATTTGTTTTTACAGGTCGGGGTTTTGTTATTAAACAGTAGTGTTTTTTACTGTTAATGCTTATATCAATGGAATGAGAGCGTATGCCCGACTGTGAAGCAGTTAGGATAAGATACGCGTCAAAACAAATATTGTGCCGGTCTCAGGAGAATGATTACGAATGCTCAAGCTTGTGGCAATGGATGAGGAAGACTTACAGATTATTTCTGCTCATGTGCAGGATGCGGTTCTGAAAGTCGGCGATCTTGACTACCGGCCTGCAGAGCAGCGTTTTATTCTCGCTTGCAATCGTTTCGTGCGGGATACGGCCAGCGACGGGAAACCGGCGCGGTCACGCGGTAAAGAGATGTATGAGCGCCGTCGCAGTGTGCTGCATTTTGACCGTGTGACGAATGTGCGGGCGCTGAATATTGACCGGACAAAGCGCGAAGATGTGCTGGCATTGCTGGCGATTAATTTTGAACCGGCCGATGCACCTTCCGGTGTGATTGAGCTGGTTTTTGCTGCGGGTAAGACGCTTCGTTTGAGCGTTGAAGTGATTGAAATGCGTTTGGCTGATCTGGGCGCTGCATGGGAAACCGGAAACAAACCGGATCATGTTGCCGCTGATCAGATCACAGCCAATCAGATTACAGAATGAGGGGATAGCGTGGTTCAGACGCTCAAACAAAGTGCTGCAGATTTCGAAGCCGGTTTTGCGGCATTTCTGGCAGGTAAACGTGAAGTTTCGGAAGATGTAGACCGTGCCGTTCGTGAGATTGTGCAGCAGGTACGCACCCATGGCGATCAGGCGCTGATCGACTATTCCAAGCGCTTTGACCGGATCGATCTTAACGCAACCGGTATTGCTGTAACCGCTGCGGAAGTGCAGGAAGCGGTTAAAAATGCTGATCAGAAGATTATTGATGCGCTGACTGTCGCACGCGACCGGATTGAATCCTACCATAAGCGGCAAATGCCGAAAGATGACTATTATACCGATGCACTCGGTGTTGAGCTTGGTTCGCGCTGGACAGCGGTGGAATCGGTCGGACTTTATGTGCCGGGCGGCACAGCGAGCTATCCGAGTTCAGTGCTGATGAATGCGGTACCGGCAAAAGTTGCCGGTGTTGAGCGTATTGTCATGGTTGTGCCGTCGCCGGATGGTGCCCTGAATCCTCTGGTGCTGGTGGCTGCGCATATTGCCGGTGTTTCCGAGATTTATCGTGTGGGCGGTGCGCAGGCTGTGGCCGCGTTGGCTTATGGTACGGAAACGATTAAGCCGGTTTCCAAAATTGTCGGCCCGGGCAATGCCTATGTTGCGGCCGCAAAACGTCTGGTTTTCGGTACTGTCGGCATTGATATGATCGCAGGCCCTTCAGAAGTGCTGGTTGTGGCAGACAGCGACAATAATCCGGACTGGATCGCCGCAGATTTGCTGGCGCAGGCCGAACATGATGCTTTTGCCCAGTCCATTTTGCTGACAGACAGCGCGGATTTCGCCAAATCGGTGGAAGAGGCGGTTGAACGTCAGCTGCAAACTCTGCCGCGTTCGGAAATTGCCCGTGCGAGCTGGCAGGATTTTGGTGCGGTTATTCTGGTGGATGATTTTGACGGCGCGGTGCCGCTAATCAACCGTATCGCGGCCGAGCATCTGGAAATCGCTGTTGCTGATACGGATAGTCTGCTGCCGAAAATTCGTAATGCCGGTGCGATTTTCATCGGAAAATACACACC
>JAIRVW010000013.1 GCA_031253705.1 Brucellaceae bacterium | reverse complement strand
CAGCGTACTTCCATACCGGCTGTTGCCATGCCTCGGAATGCCTGCGAACGGACTTCATCAACTGTGCGGAATGTGTCATTGCTGTTGATGCCAATGGCATCGCCGCGCAATGCGAGAAGAGGGGTGATAACCAGACCCTGTTCTGTAATGAAAGTACGCTTCCATTCTGCTTCCGTGGTCAAACGGGCACTGGTGCCCTTCATACCACGGATGAAATCACGCATGTTGCCGTTGTTGTTCAGCTGGAACACATCGGATGACTCACGATAGATTCCCTGCAGATTGCTGGTGATTGTCAGCTCGCCGCCATAAACGGAACCCGGAACAGTGTAGAGATAGTCAACACTCGGCAGTACCCAAGGCTGTTTGGTATCAACAGCATTCGGATCACCGTTCAGAAGATCTTCCTGAACCTTGAACTTATAGAAGTTAATATCAAGGTGGTTACGGCCGGAAATACCGCGCAGATAGACTTTGGATGTCAGCGATTCATCGCTGTATCCGCTGATCTTATAGGTGCGGCTGAAATTCTTATCCGTCTGGGCAATCACATCCCAGCCGAAACTCCAGCGCGGATTGATTTTGAAATCACCCTTAGAACTGGCCATCGCGCGGGTATGTTGCTGCGAATCTACTTTGTCAAAGCTGAACTCACCGGGCTTCAGCTGATAAATACCGGCAACGCGGACATTATAAGAGCCGTTTTCAAGACGGTGGCGCCATTCAGTCTCGCTCAGGAAGCCCTGTTTGCTCAGAGCGGTGCCATAGGTGGTGATGTCGTAGTTTGGTGCCAGATTCCAGAAATAACCGGATCTTACGCCAAAACCGAGTTCGTCTTTATAGACAAAGCTCGGGAACAGGAAACCGCTCTTACGTTTGGTGGTTGGATCAGCAATTTCAAAAGCGGGCAGGGCAAACAGTGATTTGCCGAACATTTCAAAGCGACCGCCTTCAAAACGAACCGTTTTTTTGGTGCCGTTCCAGATGATCTTTTTGGCTTTAACCTGCCAGAGCACAGGCTTGTTCGGATCTGTGGCGCATGCACGGCAAGCTGTGTAAGCGCCGTTATTGAATGTCGTGATTTCGCCAAGACTGCGTTCTGCGCTCTCAGCTGCAAAACGTGTGTCATCGACTGTTTCAACGCGCAGACCATTTACGAAACCGTCACGGAAATCATCCGTCACATCCATCTCATCGGAATAGATGCGATTACCGTCTTTTTCGACAATCTCAACATTGCCTTTAGCGGTCATGCGCTTGGTTTTCTGATTATAGACAACCTGACGCGCAACTAAGCGATTGCCGTCATATTCAATCTGCACATTGCCTGCGGCTGTGACCGTATTCTGGTCGCGGTCAACAATCAGATTGTCGGCCTGCAACAGCATCTTAGCATCAGGATTGGTCTGATACTGACTGCCGAAATCATCCATAGGCGCTGCTTGCTGGGCGGAAGCCGCAACAGACAGGGAAAGCATCACAGAGGTGGAAAAAATGCACGCCAGAGCGGTCCCGCGTGCAAGCCGCGAGAAATACTCAGATACTACCGTGCGGGAGCTACTCAATCCCACTAACCATCCTCCTTATGGAGCAAAAAGGAGATTCCAAAGAATGTTGCAATCAATACCGGAACCCACGCTGCCACGAATGGCGGCACGAATCCTGCCGTGCCAAAGGCTTTGGCAAGTACCGTTACGACATAAAGCACGAACCCGGCAATGATGCCACCCAGAATCAGTGCTCCGGATTGTCCGGAACGAACAAATTTTAATGAAACTGTTGCTGCGATCAGCGTCATGGCCATCAAAAGGGCAGGCAAAGCCAGCAGAGACTGGAACTGCATGTCAAATGCGGTGGCCGAAAAGCCGAAAGAGCGGGCGACTTCGATTTTGCGGGGCAGGCTGATAAATGGAATCGTATCAGGCGAAGAAAGTTTTTCTTCAAGAAATTCCGCTTTTAACTGCGTCGGAATTTGTGTGGATAACAGCTCCTTAGGTTCCTGACCTTCGACAATGTGGGTCACATTGGTCAGGCTCCAGTAGCCGTCTTTTAACTGGGCATCACGGGCATCAAAGCGTTCTTTAATTGTCTTGTCTTCATTGAACGTAAAGAAGCTGACATCGGTCAGGTGCGTTCCCTGAGCGAGGATGCCTTTGGCGCCGATAATTGTTTCCTGTCCGTCAAATTTTTGGCGCAGCCACGGATCACGCAGTGCGCTGCTCACCTGACTGACATTGCCGTTTTTCCATTGCGTTGTGATTTCCTCTGCTTTTTCCAGCCCGTAGGCTGCAAACGGGTTAATCACAAAAATGGTGACGAGGCCAAAAATCAAGGCACCGAAACAGGCCGGTAGCAGAAACTGCCAGGCGGAAACGCCGACAGAACGCGCAACCACCAGTTCATAGCGGCGGTTAAGCGAAATCAGTGTAGCCATTGCGGAAAACAGCGCCACAAACGGAATAATCTGCTGCATAATGAAAGGAATACGCATAGCTGAAATGCCCAGCGCTATCCAGACGGAATAATCGGGGAGGGCGGCGAGCTTGCTGGCATTTTCCGTAAAATCGAGCAGCAGAGACAGTGCAAAAATGCCCAGCAAAAAATACAGGGTGGTTTTGACATAGCGCATGAAAAAATAGCGTCCGAGTGTCCAGCCGATCATGACTGACCTCCTGATGCTTTTTTCCGGCCGGTCAGACGACCATAAATCGCGTTCAGACGTGCTGACATTTGCTCGGTCATATCCTGAATCTTATCTGTCCATTGTGCCGGCAGGGCAAGTGAACGGCCGCTGAACAGTGCATAGAGACATATAGAAATAACGCCAAGCGGAATAAGATACATGACCGGAATGAAATCAGCACTTTTCTCTGCGCGGTCGGAGACAAAATAACCGCCCCAATAAACGATCAGCGACAGAGAGATCGCGGAGAAGGATGCGGAAATCCGCGCTTCACGATGGGAGCGTGCATCACCGGCAAGTACCAGTGCAATCATTGCAAAGACAAACGGATAAACCCAGTTGGTCAGACGCTTATGCAGTTCTGCTCGGTAAACCAACGGCTTCGTCTGGAAGTTGGGGTCATTCTTATCCGGATTGATCAGATAGGACAGATGACGATCCTTGGCATAGAGTACTTTGTCATTCTGACCGCCCAACTGACTCAGATCAAGCGCATACTGGTCGAATTTAATGATCGAAACATTACCTGTTTTTATATCACGGCGCTGGATTTCACCATCATTCATGAGCAGAACATCATTGCCGTTATTATTGGCAATGGCACCATTAAGCGCATAATAAATCAGATCGGTATTGGCATCGCGGGAATCGGCGATGAACATACCGCCGATGCTGCCGTCTGAATTGCGCTCGGCAATCTGCACATAGAAATTATCGGATAATTTTTGGAAGGTACCTTCCTGTATTGCCATATTCAACAGATCCGCCCCCGCATTGGCCATCATCGTGCGCATATTATTACGCGCATAAGGGTCAACAAAATTGGCGATCAGAAATGACGACACCGACAGCGCAGCCGCAAGCATCAGAATTGGGCGGATCACAGCAGTACGAGGGCTGCCGGAGGCATTAATAACAACCAGTTCGGAATCCTGATTCATGGTCGATAGCGTCTGCGTGATGGCAATTACCAGAGCAAACGGCATGACCAGCGGAATAACCGACGGGATGAACAGCGAGAAAAACTGAATGGCGGTTGCCAGTGACTGGCCGCTGGATGTCAGGAAGTTAATGCGCTGCAATACCTGAACTGTCCACGTAATGCCAATGGCCGCGCAGAACACGGCCAGAAACATTATTCCTACGCGGCGCAGGATGTATCGCTCAATCAGTTTCATACGCTGAATTTACATCCTGAACCTAGGCTGAATCTGTCATTAACTGTATAGATTACAATCATCTTATAAGCATTTAATGATGATGCGCAAACTCTTGTCATATAATTCGGGTCTATCATAGGCTGGTCTTGGCTAAAAAGAGACAAAGAAATTAGGTTAACAAACACTTATTCGTCAGAAGCGATAATTTATGGCTTGTGGTTTGGCCATGATAGCGCCACACAATGAGTAACTTATGCGACTCTGTTTTTACCTATTGGAGTTATTATGTCCAAAAATCCAGTCATCAAGTTCTCGAATTTTTCAGAAAAGCTGAAAGATGTCGTGATCGTCCCTGTGAGCAAAGACGGCTCGGTTGCCGCTCAGGCAAATCATGTCGGCGGCGAAGGTTTCGTTTCCGGTCTGATCGCCAAAGCCGCTTTCAAGGGCAAGCTTGGTGCAACACTTGAAACTTATCTTGCCGACGGTGCAGGCGCAGAGCGTCTGGTTCTGGTTGGTATCGGCGATCCTGCCAAGCTGAAAAATGACGACTGGCTGAAAATCGGTGGCGCTGCTTTTGCCAAAATCGGCAAATCCTCAGAAGCCAATGCGATTCTCGCTGTTGAAGGTCTGGAAATTTCCGCAGAAGCGGCTGCAGATTTCGCGCTTGGTGCACAGCTGCGTGCCTATCGCTTTGATAAATACAAGACCAAGAAAAATGAAGATAAAGCAGACGGTAAAGACGTTAAGCTGACCATTCAGGTTTCTGATGCTGCGGGCGCTGAAAAAGCTTATGAAGCTGCTGCTGAAATTGGTGAAGGCGCTTTGCTGGCACGTGATCTGGTCAATGAACCTGCCAATGTTCTCGGCCCTGTTGAATTTGCTGCCGAAGCAGAAAAGCTTGAAAAGCTTGGTGTGAAAATCACAATCCTCACCGAAAAAGAAATGAAAAAGCTCGGCATGGGCTCGCTGCTCGGCGTTGCGCAAGGTTCCGTGCGTCCGCCGCGTCTGGTGGTCATGGAATGGAACGGCGGCAAGGCTAAAGACAAGCCGGTTGCTTTCGTTGGTAAAGGTGTTGTGTTCGATACCGGCGGTATCTC
>JAIRVW010000116.1 GCA_031253705.1 Brucellaceae bacterium | reverse complement strand
TGTTCAGCAGAAACACGCCCGTCAATTTTCTCGATAAACGGGAAAATCTGCTGATCGCGGTCAGAACGGGGGCCGAAATCCACATGGCCGCCTTCACCCGGTACCGGCACCCATGTCTGGCGCGAGCGGATCAGCCCTGCAACACCAAGACCGGTACCTGGTCCCAGAACCACGCGTTTGCCGTTCGGATGGCTGCTTTCACCACCGATATTTTCCAGATGTTCTTCGCCGAGTGAGACAACGGCCAGAGCCTGCGCTTCAAAATCATTGAGCACAGTCATGTCCTGCAGGTTGAAGCGTTCCATCATCTGGCGCGGCTTAACAACCCACTGGCAATTGGTGAGCGGAATTTCATCCCCTTCAACTGGCCCTGCAATAGCAATCACTGCGGAGCGCGGCTGAATGGATGTGTGATCCAGCACCACAGACTGAATGGCATCTTCCAGCGTTTCAAAATCTTTGGTCAGCAGAACCGGAAATTCTTTCGGTTCGGCATAAGAATCCACCAGAATGGCAAAGCGGGCATTGGTGCCGCCGATATCACCGATAAGGACAGGAAAAACAAAGTTCGGATCGATATTAGGCATTGTTAATACTGCTTCTCGCTCTGGTTATGTCTTTTATGTGAGGCAGCAACAGAGCAAAAACGGGATGTGTTTTCTCTGTTGCGGCTCTAAATCGTTTTAATTCTATATCGGATGCACTGAACGAAGAAAAGTGCATCCTGTGATAAGGTTTTGTGACTATGGTCTCTGTGCAGGCACAGGAATGGCTGCAGGCGGCACAGGCTCTGCAAAAGCGGGGGCTTCTTCCGGTGCGAATGCCGCGGCATTGCCGGTCTTTTTCAGCCCGAAAGTCACGTCTTTCACAGATGCCGGAGCTGGTGCATTCAGCAATGCCGCGCAGGCTGTCGGCAGTTCCGAGACCATCATGATCCTTGGCGGTTTTGGTTTTTCGCCCGGCTTGGCAGGTTTTGCCGGTTTCCACGGTTCATCTGTAAACCACCAGTCGAGTGATTTGCCGCAACCGTCATCTTTGCCGGTTGGTTCCTGCGGTTTGCAGCCGGGAGAACCGGCCTGACAGCGCAGACGCACATGGAAATGATAGAAGTGCCCCCAGTAAGGGCGCACTTTGGCCAGCCAGCTGCGATCACCGCTCACAGTTTCACAGAGCTGTTTCTTGATGCCCGGATGAACGAACAGGCGTTCAACTTCCGGATAGCTGGCAGCATGTTTCAGCAGGGCTGTCCGCGACGGTGTCCATTTTTTCTGATCCACATAGAGCGAATTCGGCTGCAGCATGGAAACCGCGCTCACATCCTCGCGTTCCTGATTGGTGAAGCGGCGATCCGGCATCGGGGTCAGCCAGATATCGGCATCAAGACCAACCTGATGGGAGGCATGACCGGTGAGCATCGGGCCGCCGCGCGGCTGCGAAATATCGCCGACCAGCAAACCGTTCCAGCCGGTTTTGGCTGCATCGCGGGAGAGCTTTTCCAGCAGCGCAATCAGGTTCGGATGTCCCCAGTTGCGGTTTCTGGACAGGCGCATCACCTGCCAGTTCGGGCCGTCAACGGGGAGTGCTACCGCGCCGCTGATACAGCCTTTGGAATAGAAACCATAGGATTCCGGCGCGCTGACCGATGGCAGTTTCACGGAACCAAAAGCCTGTTTTGCAGGCGCATCGGCCTGAGCGGAAAATAAAGCACTCCCTGAAAGGGCTGCGGCCAGTCCAAGCTTTAAGAGGGCGGAGAATAATGTACGGGGGCGAAACATCATCAGAACAGGTTCCGGTCATTGTATAATTTCGCAGACAGCATCAACTGAGTTGGCGTGGCTGACAAGCGCAAAAATATCACAGTCGCAAAGGGTTCAGGTGCCTTCGCCGCTTTGCAGCAGTTTTTCAAGCCCTGTGCGATAGTCCGGATAGAGTAACTGATAACCGGTTGCTTTCAGTGCGGCGTTGGATGCCCGTTTGCATTCCTGATAGAAAGACCGCGCCATAGGCGACAATTCTGCCGTTTCATAATCAATGGCCGGTGGTGGCGTGATGCCCAATAAGCCTGCGGCATAGGAAATAATCTCATGCGCCGGTGCCGGTTCATCATCGGCGAGATTATAAATGCCGCCCTGATTGTTCAGCGCCAGATGTGCCAGAGCGCCGCCAATATCTTCGACATGGACACGGTTGAAAACATGGTCTTTTTTGATCAGGCGATGGGCGCGGCCTTGTCTGAGGCTGGCCAGTGCATTGCGTAGCTGCCCCTGAAAAGACGGGCCGTAAATTCCGGCAATCCGCAAAATCGCACAGGCAATATTTGTGCCTTCCACCTGTGACAGCCATTCCTTCTCGGCAGTAACGCGGGCGGCGGAGCGGGCAGAAAGCGGTTTGAGTTCTGAGTTCTCATCGACCCATGCGCCCTGATAGTCGCCATAAACGCCGATGGTCGACAAATAGCTGATGAAACGTGCATTCGGCGCATAATCTGGCAAGCCTTCCGGCATCAGGCGCAGGATCGGGTCTGTATCATGCGCACTGGCAGAAAGCGGCGCAACGGAAGAGATAATATGTGTTGCCTGACTTAATTCATCGCGCAGCTCGGCACTGAGACCTTGTTCCGCATCAAAGAAAACCGGCGTAATGCCGTTTTTGCGTAAAATCTCTGCCTGTTCAGGACGGCGCACAGTACCGGTGACCGAGCGGATATTCGCAGCCGGATTTTTGCGCAGAGCTTCGACAAAATAATGGGCGGAATAGCCGGAGCCGAACAGAAAAATATGCATTATTTGTCTCTCTTAATTTGCGCGGCAGCAGTCAGCCATTCTTCAATCACTTGCTTCTCCTGTTCAAGGGGAAGGTGATGTTTTTTGTGGTGCAAAAATTCCTGTTCCGATGCGAGGCGCGATAATGCCCAGACAGCAGCGCCGCGTGTTACCGGTGCGGGATCGCTCAGCAATTGTTCAACCATCGGGAGACAGGCCGGATTGTTTGAATTGCTGGCTGCAATCAGTACGTTACGGATAAAGCGGTCACGACCGATACGCTTAACCGGCGAGCCGCTGAAAAATGTGCGGAAAGCCGGATCGTCAAGTTGCAAGAGCTGCTCTAGCGAAGGTTCTTTCAGCTCTTCCCGTGCCTGCAATTTGGCCTCGCGGGACACTTGCGCAAATTTATTCCACGGGCAGGCCGACAGGCAGTCGTCACAACCATAGATGCGGTTGCCCATCATGGTGCGGAACTCGTACGGGATCGGGTCTTTATTCTCGATGGTGAGATAAGAAATGCAGCGCCGCGCATCAATCTGATAGGGCGCAGGAAAAGCATTGGTCGGGCAGGCGTCGAGACAGGCACGGCATCTGCCGCAACTGTCTTTGCCGGCATGATCCGGCTCCAGATCAGCAGTGGTGAAGATCGAGCCGAGAAACAGCCATGAGCCGTATTCGCGGCTGACCATATTGGTATGTTTACCCTGCCAGCCCATGCCTGCAGAAACGGCCAGCGGCTTTTCCATCACCGGTGCCGTATCAACAAAGACTTTAACTTCATGGCCGGTACGCGCCGCAAAGCGGCTGGCCATATGTTTGAGTTTGCCTTTGATAATATCGTGATAATCGCGGTTCTGCGCATAGACCGAGATCGCGCCACAGTCTTTTTTGTCTTGTAAGTCACGCGGGTCGTGGTCAGGGCCGTAATTCATCGCCAGCATGACGATGGAGCGCACTTCATGCCACAGCTCAGACGGGTTTGCACGGCGGTCGGCCGTTTCCTCCAGCCATTCCATGGAGCCGTGACGACCATGATCGAGAAAATAACGTAACCGCTGCGGTGCCTCAGGAATAGCATCCGGCGTGGTAATGGCCATGACATCAAAGCCAGCCGCTGCCGCTTCTTCTGTTAAGAAGCGTTTCAGGCGGACAGCATCAGGCTCATC
>JAIRVW010000106.1 GCA_031253705.1 Brucellaceae bacterium | reverse complement strand
TGCCGCAGCCTCAAATCGGGAATTCAGGCGCAGGGGAGTGATGCGGTGAGTGTAACAGTCATCAGAAACGCGGATATTGTCGTTGCATGGGATAAGGACAGCCAAAGCCATATCTATGTGAAAAATGCCGATGTTGCTTTTGAAAACGGCAAGCTGACTTTTGTTGGTACAGGCTATGCCGGTGCTGCTGATACAGAACAGGACGGTCGTGGTTTCATGGTCATGCCGGGTCTGGTCAATATCCATTCCCACCCTGCAAGCGAACCGCTGAACAAGAGTATTCTTGATGAGCTCGGTTCTCCGGGCCTGTATAATTCCGCGCTTTATGAATTCATGCCGATCATCCGTCCTGATGCGGAGGGCGCAGAGGCAGCATGGAAAGTCGCCTATGCGGAACTGCTGAAATCCGGCGTCACAACACTGGCAGATCTCTCCGTTGCTCATCCGTCATGGATTGATCTGGCAGGACAGAGCGGTCTGCGTGTCTGCATCACGCCGATGTTCCGCACAGCCCGCTGGTACACCAAAAACGGCCATGTGGTTGAATATGAATGGGATGAGGCCGTTGGCGAAAAAGCCATGGCGCAAGCATTGGAAATGGTGGATGCCGCAGAAGCGCATCCGTCCGGTCGTCTGTTCTCGATGCTGTGTCCGGCGCAGATCGACACCTGCAGCGAAGGGCTGATCAAAGAGAGCTATGCGGAAGCACAGCGCCGCAAAATTCCGTGGCAGATCCATGCAGCACAATCGACCGTTGAGTTTCATGAAATCACCCGCCGTCACGGTGTTTCGCCGGTGCAATGGCTGGAGCAGCTTGTTGTGCTGGGCGAGACCAGCATTGTCAGCCACGGGATTTTCCTCGACGATTATCCGCGCAACAGCTGGCATACGCGCCGCGATCTTGATCTGCTGGTGGAAACACGCACAGCGGTTGCCCATTGCCCGACCATTTTCATGCGCCGCGGCATAGCTATGCGTGATTTTGGCCGTTACCTGCGCGCCGGTGTGCGCCTTGGCATCGGCACCGATACCTATCCGCATAATATGCTCGAAGAAATGCGCCATGTCGGTTATGTGGCGCGAATGATGGCTGAAAACCCGCGCACAGTTACATCCGGCGAGATTTTCACCGCAGCGACGGTGGGCGGTGCCGATCTGCTCGGGCGTGATGATATCGGGCGTCTGGAAACAGGCTGTAATGCCGATCTGGTGCTGGTTAATCTTGCGCATCCGATGATGCGCCCGGGCTATGACCCGATCCGCAGCATGATCTATGCCGCAGCCGAGCGCGCTGTGGATACGGTCTATGTCGGCGGTGAGAAAGTGGTCGAGAAGGGCCAATGCCTGACGATTGATTTTGAGCAGGCTGCCGAAGACCTTCACGCCGCACAGCAACGCACAGTTCAACGGGCACCGCAGGAAGACTGGGCGAAACGCCCTGTTACTGCTTACGCTCCGCATTCATTTTCCGGTCTTGCGTGAGCAAGCCAACCAAAAATCTGGCCTTGCGTAAGCAAGCCAAAGCAATATTCCGGTCATATGAAAATATGACCGGCTTGGAGAAGACACTATGACAGAACCGGTTCTCGAAATCCGCAATCTCGTCACGGAGTTTAAAACCCCGAACGGTGTTATCCGTGCGGTGGACGGTATTTCGCTGAAAGTCGAGCGCGGTAAGACACTGGGTATTGTGGGGGAGAGCGGCTGCGGTAAATCCATGCTGTCGCTGTCTGTCATGGGGCTGGTACCGCCACCTGGTAAGAATGCCGGCGGTGAGGTGATTTTCGAAGGACAGGATCTGCTGAAACTGTCGCCCGATGAGATGCGCAGGCTGCGCGGCAACCGCATAGCGATGATCTTTCAGGAGCCGATGACTTCGCTCAATCCGGTACATACAATCGGCTATCAGCTGGTTGAAGCACTGCAGGCGCACCATAAAAAACCTTACAAGGAAATGCGCGAGGAAGCGATTGAAGCGCTGCGTAAAGTGCGTATTCCTGCGCCGGAACGCCGTTTTGATGAATATCCGCACCAGCTCTCCGGTGGTATGCGCCAGCGTGTGATGATTGCTATGGCGCTGGTCTGCAAACCGGTGCTGCTGATTGCCGATGAGCCGACAACGGCGCTCGATGTGACTATTCAGGCGCAGATTCTCAATCTGCTGCGTGAGTTGCAGCAGGAAACCAATATGGCAATCATCCTCATTACCCATGATCTGGGTGTGGTTGCGCAGGTCGCGGATGATGTGGCGGTGATGTATGCCGGTAAGGTGGCAGAACGCGCTTCCGTCAATGCGATTTTCAAAGACCCGCAGCATCCCTATACCATTGGTCTGATGGGCTCGATGCCGCGTATGGATGAGGATGTTGACCGGCTGGTGGCAATCAGCGGTGTCGTTCCGCCGCCATTCCGTTTGCCTTCCGGTTGCCGGTTCAATCCGCGCTGTCCGTTTTCCGATGAGGAATGCACAGCAACTCTGCCTGCTCTGCATGAACTCCAAGCCAATCATCTTGTTGCTTGCCATAAAGCACCGGTGGAGGATTTCGTATGACACAACCCCTTCTGGAGCTGCAGGGCATTTCCAAACATTTCCCTGTCAAAAAAGGTCTGATCCGGCAAAAAGTAGTCGGCACAGTCCGCGCCGTGGATGAAGTCTCCTTCAAGCTGATGCCGGGTGAGACATTGGCAATTGTAGGCGAAAGCGGTTGCGGAAAATCCACCACTGCGCGTCTGGCGCTGCGTCTGCTGGAGCCGACCGCCGGTCGGGTGCTGTTCGAGGGTGAGGATGTCACCAATGCCAGCGGCACCAAGCTGCGTGATCTGCGCCGCAAAATGCAGGTGGTGTTTCAGGACCCTTATGCCAGTCTCAATCCGCGTATGACCGTAGGCGAACTGATCGCCGAGCCAATGCTGGTGCATGGTGTCGGTACGGATGCCTCGCGCCGCGAGCGAGTGATTGAACTGTTGCGCCGTGTTGATCTTGCACCTTACCATGCCGCGCGCTATCCGCATGAATTTTCCGGCGGTCAGCGCCAGCGTATCGGTATTGCCCGAGCGCTTTCCCTGTCGCCGAAACTGATTGTCTGCGATGAGCCGGTCTCGGCGCTCGATGTGTCCATTCAGGCGCAGGTGGTCAATCTGCTCAAAGATTTGCAGAAAGAAATGGGACTGTCTTACCTGTTCATTTCGCACGGATTACCGGTGGTCAAACATATGGCTGACCGTGTGGCGGTGATGTATCTCGGGCAGGTAGTAGAGATTGCCGACAAGCATCAGCTCTATAATAATCCGCGCCATCCCTATACGCAGGCTTTGTTGTCTGCCGCGCCACAGCCTGATCCGGCTTCGCGTGGCTCGTGGAACGTGCTGGGCGGCGATGTGCCAAGCCCGCTCAATCCGCCTTCCGGTTGCCGTTTTCACACCCGTTGTCCGCTGGCGCAGGATTTGTGCAAGCAGCAAGTGCCTGAATTGAAGGATTTAGGAACCGGCCAGCAGGTAGCCTGTCATTTCGAGGCACAGGTGCCTGTCTTCAAACATGCGGCACATTTCGCATCCGGTGCGGAGAAATTGCAGCAGCGTTTAGGGCTTTTCGCGAAGAAGCGCGCGGAAAAAGAACAGGCTGCTTAAAAACTATCAGACTAAATAAAACAGGCCGCTTCAGTTCTGAAGCGGCCTGTTTTTTGATTGGTGGTTATTTCCAGATTTCGCTGTCTACTTTGCCGCTGAGCTCCGGATAATCTTTCAGCGTGAAATGTGGTGTGCCGGATTTTTGCTGGTCGAAATAATCCTTGGTCACTTTCACAACTGTGCCGGAAAGCAGTGCAATGGCAATCAGGTTGATGGTGGCCATCAGCCCCATAGCCGCATCGGCTGCGTTGAACACGGTGAGAATGCTTTCGTAAGCACCCCAGACAACCATCAGCAATGTGCCGCAGCGCAGCAATGAGATCCACAGACGTTTACCGGCACCGAGATAAATCATGGCATTTTCCGCATAGGCGTAATTACCGATGATCGAGGTGAAGGCGAAGAAGAAGATTGCAATACTGATGAAATAGCTGCCGAACCAGCCGATATGCACAGTCATCGCTTCCTGTGTCAGAAGCGTGCCGGTGAGACCGGAATTTTGTGCCAGTTTGTGCGACAGCAGGATCATGATCGCTGTTGCAGTACAAATCAGAATTGTATCAATGAACACGCCGAGCGCCTGCACAAAACCCTGTGAGGACGGGTGGTGCGGGTTGGGCGTAGCAGATGCCGCAATATTCGGTGCAGAGCCCATACCGGCTTCATTGGAGAACAGCCCGCGTTTCACGCCATTCATCAGCGCACCGGCGATACCGCCTGCCGCGGCTTCCACACCAAAGGCACTTTTGACAATCAGCGCAAGCAAAGCCGGAACTTCGGTAATATTGGCAATCAGCACATAGAGCGCAACGCCGAGGTAAATGGCCGCCATAAAGGGCACAACCAGTTCGGCCACACGGGCAATCTGACGGATACCACCGAAAATGACGATACCGGCAAGTGCGGCAATCACCACGCCGACAGCCACTTTGGAGAAGCCGAAGGAGCCGTTCATCGCATCGGCAATGGCATTGGCCTGCACGGCATTAAACACCAGACCAAAGGCGAGGATCAGACAGACCGAAAAAATCATGGCTGCCCAAGGGGCTTTCAGGCCTTTGGAAATGTAATAGGCAGGTCCGCCGCGAAACTGACCATCCGTATCACGGATTTTATAAAGCTGCGCCAGAGTGCTTTCAGAATAGGCAGTGGCCATACCGACGAAAGCGACAATCCACATCCAGAAAATCGCACCGGCACCACCGAGATAAAGCGCAACCGCCACACCGGCAATATTGCCGGTACCGACACGGGAAGCAAGACTGGTACACAGCGCCTGAAACGGGGTAATCCAGCTGTCATCGCGTTTCGGCGCACGCAGAACTGAGCGGAAGAACTCAGGAAAATGCAGAAGCTGAATGAATTTAAGCCTGACCGAGAAGTAAATCCCGACAGCAAGCAATCCGTAAATCAGGACATAGTCCCAGAGGATCGTGTTAATAAAGGCAATAATTGTCGTCATTTGTATGAT
>JAIRVW010000085.1 GCA_031253705.1 Brucellaceae bacterium | reverse complement strand
TTTTATAATGCCCCCTTACCGGCAAAGGCAGAACCGGCAAAAGACGATCTGCAGCAGGGCGGGAAAACAACGACGAAAGAGAGAAAGACAAAGCCGGCATATGCCTTTTACAGCCTTTTATAAGATTTAAGTTCCGCTACGGATGGTAAGATTTTCCATGTCCGCAAACACATACTTCAGACCCCGTGAATTTCATGAAGATTCACGTATCTCAGGTGGTGTTAAACAGTTATGACCAAATTACGTCCGCGGAGAATGCCATGGTCGAATTTGGTAAAATCGCAAAGCACAAATCATAGCTGATTTTAACTTTACGTTATAAAAAACAACAGACTACCCTCTGCAAATTGCAATCAGCCGTGATGCGAGCCCGCAGAAAGCGAATGCAGCACATAGTCATATAATGTCAGAAGATTAGAAAAGTTGCTTATCCGTACTTTAAACGCTTTAAAATATTTTGAAAGTCCTCCTTTCTGACAAGAAAACCGCCGGATAAATGAGCCCATATTCAGCCCCTTATCCGGCGGTTCAGAGAATCATTTCGACAGAAACGGCGCCTCAGTTTTAAGACGCGAAGACCCGCCAGTATTTCGGTCGGAATGCCAGACGGCTTCCCGTGACCGCTTCATTTTCGGCGGGAATTTCGATCTCGACAATTTCACGGTTTCCGCCGACTTCCAGCTCCACCCGTCGCTTGGCGCCGACACGGCGCGTGGCAGTCACCACACCGGCAACGCAGCCGCCGCATCCGTCAACCAGTTCCACATCATGCGGCCGGAAATACAGGACCGCCTCTCCGTCTGCGTGATCGATTTTTAGCCCCAGAGAACGGTCTGCCAGCCAGAGTGCGCCCTGTTCAACGCGTACATTCAAACGACTGGATTCCCCGATAAAACCATAGACAAATGCCGAGTTTGGATTGTCATAAATCTGATCGGGCGTCCCCACCTGCTCAATGCGCCCCTGACTCATCACCACCACGCGGTCGGCGAGTTCCAGCGCTTCATCCTGATCATGGGTCACAAAGACTGTGGTATGGCCGGTGCTGTCATGGATTTCTCGCAACCATTTGCGCAGTTCTTTACGCACCTGCGCATCCAGTGCACCGAAAGGTTCATCCAGCAGCAACACATTCGGCTCAATCGCCATGGCGCGCGCCAAAGCCACACGCTGACGCTGACCACCGGAAAGCTGTGCCGGATAGCGGTTTTCCAATCCCTGCAATTGCACCAGATTGAGCAGTTCCACCGCGCGATTGTGAATATCTGCCTTGGACGGGCGTGTTGCACGCGGGCGTACTTTCAGGCCGAAGCCGACATTCTGTGCCAAAGTCATATGGCGGAACAAAGCATAATGCTGAAATACAAAACCAACATTGCGTTCCTGTACGGTTTTATGCGAGGCGTCCTCATCGCCGAAATAGACGGTGCCTTCTGTCGGGCTTTCTAACCCTGCAATTAGCCGTAATAATGTCGTCTTACCCGAGCCGGAAGGGCCGAGCAAAGCAATCAGCTCGCCTGAATGAATATCAAGCGAAACGTTGTGCAGCGCCGGAAACTGCTCAAACTCCTTGCGCACCTCAACAACGCGTACTTCCATTCTCAATCCTTTCAGGCACCCTCATGCCAGTGTATTACAAATTAAACTCCGTCATGCGCAAAGCGCATTTCAAGTACAGTTTTCAAAACAAGTGTGATCAGCGCCAGTCCCGCAAGCAGCGACGCCACCGCAAAAGCCGCCACGATATTCTCGCTATACATCATCTCCACATGCAGCGGCATGGTCGTGGTCAGACCACGGATACGCCCTGAGACAACGGCAACCGCACCAAACTCTCCCATGGCGCGCGCATTACACAGCAACACACCATAGAGCAGCCCCCAGCGAATATTCGGCAAAGTGACATAGAGAAAGGTTTTCCAGCCGCTTGCCCCAAGTGACAAAGCGGCCTCTTCATCACCGGTGCCCTGTTCCTGCATCAACGGGATCAGCTCGCGGGCAACAAAAGGAAAAGTCACAAAGATAGTCGCCAGCACAATGCCGGGCACGGCAAACAAAATTTGAATATTATAGGATTGCAGCCATGGGCCGAGCAGGCTGTTGCCGCCGAACAGCAACACAAAAACCAAACCGGAAATCACCGGAGACACCGAAAACGGCAGATCAATCAGCGTTATGAGAAAGGTCTTGCCGCGAAATTCGTATTTGGCAATGGCCCATGAGGCAGCGATGCCGAAGACCATATTCAGCGGCACCGCAATGGCGGCAACCAATAAGGTCAGGCGGATTGCCGAAACCGCATCGGGATCCGTTAAAGCCGCCCAATAGGCATCCGTGCCTTTGCTGAAGGCTTGTGCAAAAATCACGATCAGCGGCAGCACAATAAACAGTGCCATAAACACCAGACCTGTTGCTGTCAGCAACCAGCGGACAGCCGGTGTCTCAGTCACAGCAGACCGGTTATGGCCTCCGTCAGTCCCTTTCAGACGACGGGAGAATAATTTACCGGCACTAGCTGCCATAGCCATATCTCCTGCGTGTCCGTGTCTGGATCAGATTGACAATGAGCAACATGACAAAAGAAATCAGCATCATCACGGTGGCCAGCACCGTAGCTGCGGAATAGTCGAATTCTTCCAGCTTGATGAAGATCAGCAAAGGCGCAATTTCGGTCGAATAAGGCCGGTTACCGGCGATAAAAATCACCGATCCATATTCCCCGACCGCACGGGCGAAGGCCAGTGAAAAGCCGGTCAGAATGGCCGGTTGCAATCCCGGAAGCAGCACACGAAATACGGCCTGGAAACGACTGGCACCCAGCGTTGCCGCCGCCTCTTCCTGCTCACGGCTGATTTCCTCAATCACCGGCTGAATGGTGCGCACCACAAAAGGCAGGCCGATAAAGACAAGTGCCACCACAATACCGGCCTGCGTGAAAGCAATACGGATATCCAGCGGCATCAGCCATGCGCCGATCCAGCCTCTCGGCGCATAGAGCGCAGTCAGCGCAATACCGGCAACGGCGGTGGGCAAAGCAAAGGGCAAATCCACCATTGCATCAACCAGACGCCTGCCCGGAAAGCGATAGCGCACCAGAACCCATGCAACGATACCACCAAAGACCACATTGATCAGCGCGGCCAAAATCGCGCTGAAAAAGCTGACCTGTAAGGCGCTGACCAGTCGCGGATCGGTCGCCAGCTGCCAGAACCGTGCAGGCCCCACGCCCACCGCATGCAGCATCAGCACCATCAGAGGGATCAGAATCAGCAGCGACAGATAGGCCACGCTGAAGCCCAGCGTCAGGCCGAAACCCGGTAAAATACTGGGTTTGCGCCATGCCGCAAAGAATGACTGTTTGTTCTGCCGGTTCCTGACCGGCAGAGATTGCTTTGTCTGACTGTTATTTCCTGCTGATGGTTGTGTCATAGGCGCTACCATGAAAAACAGGACTATTTGGACGGTTTATAAATCTGATCGAATGTACCGCCATCGCCGAAATGGGCTGGCTGTGCCTTTGCCCAACCGCCAAACAGCGGATCATCAATGGTGAGGAGTTTCACCTCTTTCAGCCAGCTGCGGTCAGCCTCCGGCACCAGCTCCGGCTTTGAAGGGCGGTAGAAGTGTTTAGCCGCGATTGTCTGCCCCTCCTCAGAATAGAGATAGGTCAGATAGGCTTCTGCCAGTTTGCGGGTGCCTTTGGCATCGACATTCTTGTCAACCACAGCCACCGGCGGCTCTGCCAGAATGGATTGCGGCGGCACAACAATATCAAAGGCATCCGGCCCGAATTCCGCCACTGACAGATAGGCTTCATTTTCCCAAGCCAGCAGCACATCCCCCAGCTGGCGTTGTACAAAACTGGTGGTCGCGCCGCGTGCACCGGTATCCAGCACCGGCACATGGGTAAAAAGGTCGGTCATATAGGCTTTGACCTTGGCTTCATCGCCGCCGAATTCGTTATAAGCCCAGCCCCATGCCGCCAGATAATTCCAGCGCGCACCGCCGGAGGTTTTGGGGTTCGGTGTAATCACCTCCACCCCGTCCTTGATCAGATCGCCCCAGTTCTGAATGCCCTTCGGATTACCCTTGCGGGTCAGAAAGACAATTGTGGAGGTATAGGGCGCAGAATTATTCGGAAATTTTTGCCGCCAGTCAGCATTGATCTTGCCGGTCTTTTCAACAATGGCATCAATATCGCTCTGCAGCGCCAAGGTCACAACATCGGCAGGAATGCCGTCAATCACAGAACGTGCCTGCGCACCGGAGCCGCCATGAGAGGAACGCAATGTAACCGTCTCACCGGTTTCAGCCTTCCAGTGCTTTGCAAAAGCGTCGTTATAATCTTTATAGAGCTCCCGCGTCGGGTCGTAGGAAACATTCAGCAGGGTCTGATCAGCATATGCCTGATTTGGCCCCTGCACGGATATAGAAACCGCTGATACAACCACCAGCGCAGCAAAGGCGGAAAAGCTATTTCGCATCTGTATCATTAGGGCCTCCGTTTCATGTTCACCAACAAACTAACAGAGCCGGAACGGAGAAGGATGCTACAAGAACCTCAATACTCCGCCCTCACGGAAATAATCTTCCGCAGGCGGACATATTGTAAAATAAAAATTCACCTTTGCCAAAGGCAACTATGAAGACGCCCTTTTAAAAAGCCATACGGGGACTACGCAGACTGCATTTGTAGCGCACTTCATAATAAGGATCGACGACCAGTGTTACGTCGCGGGTTTCACAGCGTTTGCCGGTCGACTTCAGATATTCTTCCGCCACATCGCGGAACACAACCGGCGGCGTGACACCCAGTCCCGTGCCGGTGGAAAAACCTTTGACGAAATTCTGTGTCGCAGTGCCTGCAAGGCCGGGGCCGATCAGCAAACGGTTCTCCGCCTGATTATCGACAATACGATAATTGACCCCGCTCTGGCCGACGAATTCAACAGAAGGCAGCCCCTGATATTTCGCCTGCACATAATTGACACCTGCACAACCGGCGAGAAATGTCACCATCGCCAGCGCACTCAGACAAGTGCGTCGTTGCATCAGGAAAGAACGAACAGACAAACCGGCTTTTATCACGCGAAACCATATCCCTTTTTTATCACAGTCCATTATTCAGCTTCAGCATCATGGCATAAACTATCTTATTTATGCCTAATACGTTTTTTATTGGACGATCAAAACAACTGTCCTAATTACACAAACAGACAGAATCTGATGTCTGCATATCAGCCGGTATCCGGCACAGTATATGCGCTAAAAACAAAAGGATAAACTGATGTTGAAAACAGCCCTCTCCACATGCGCCGCCACTCTGCTGCTTGCCGGTTTTGCAGGCAGCGCCAATGCGCAGGAAGCTGATGCGATGCAGCCGCTCACCAAAGTGTCTTATCTCTGCCAGCGCAATGTCGGACTGGATGTTGTCTACATTAACGGCCTGAAGAATGATGATTCCGCCGCGGTTCTCTCCGTAGAAGGCAAGCTGGTGCCAATGCGTCTGGCTCCGAGCGGCTCCGGCGCGCTCTATATCGCAATTGATGAACAGGACAGCTATCGCTGGTTTACCAAAGGCGATGAAGGCACCCTGACTTTTCTGGAAGCAGACGACAGCGCCAAAGAACAGACTATACTGGAAAACTGTGGGAGCACAGATAAAGCAGCCGAATAAACTGCCGTGCATAATGGCTTAACAACTGAGCAGGCAGCGTTTCATCCGATACGCTGCCTGTTCTTTTTGAAAGCTTATTATCTCCGGTTTTAATACGGTCATTTCATTGCGAAATGTGCCGGAGACTGCTATTTGTGCCGCCAAACGGCAGTCTCTTTTGCCTGTTATGAATTTTATATGATTCCGTTCTCTTACAGGAAAGATGTGAGATGAAACCAGTATTCCTGCAGATTCAATGCAGCCCCGGCAAAACCTATGACGTTGCCAAAGCAATCTATGAGCGCGAAATTGCTTCAGAGCTTTATTCCACCAGCGGTGAATATGATCTTCTCGCGAAGATTTATATTCATGAGCATGATGATATCGGCAAATTCATCAACGATAATGTACTGAATATTCCGTATATTGTCCGTTCGCTGACCACCATGACCTTCAAGGCTTTCTGAGTCCGGCGGCCAAACCCGATAATACGAAAAACAGAGCATTGCCCGCACCAAAGCAGGCAATGCTTTTTTATTTTAAACCCTCACACACGAAGAATTTTCGCATGTGAGGCAATTTGTACTTTGCACCGTACGCACGGGTACTGTAAGACATATCTGAAAAGATAACACTGCATTTCTGCAACTTCTGCAAACAGGAGTTTCGCAGCGCTGTAATGCATAAGGGAATAAGATCATGCCAGCCTATCGCTCAAGAACTTCCACCCACGGCCGCAATATGGCGGGTGCGCGCGGCCTCTGGCGCGCCACAGGCATGAAAGACGGTGACTTCGGCAAGCCGATTATCGCCGTAGTCAATTCCTTTACCCAGTTTGTGCCGGGTCACGTGCATCTGAAAGATCTCGGCCAGATGGTTGCCCGCGAAATTGAAAAAGCAGGCGGCGTTGCAAAAGAATTCAACACCATTGCGGTCGATGACGGTATCGCCATGGGTCATGACGGCATGCTCTATTCGCTGCCGTCGCGTGAAATCATCGCCGACTCGGTTGAATATATGGTCAACGCCCATTGCGCCGATGCAATGGTGTGCATTTCCAATTGTGACAAGATCACACCGGGTATGCTGATGGCCGCATTGCGCCTCAATATTCCTGTTGTCTTCGTTTCCGGCGGCCCGATGGAAGCCGGTAAAGTTGTCTGGGGCGACAAAGAGAAGAAGCTCGATCTGGTTGATGCCATGGTTGCAGCCGCCGATGACAAATACACCGACGAAGAAGTGGACGCGATTGAACGCTCCGCCTGCCCGACCTGCGGTTCCTGCTCCGGTATGTTCACCGCCAACTCGATGAACTGCCTGACCGAAGCGCTCGGTCTGTCTTTGCCGGGCAACGGCTCGACACTGGCAACCCATGCGGCACGTAAGGAACTGTTCCTTGAAGCCGGTCGTCTGGTTGTTGATCTCTGCAAGCGCTATTACGAAGGCAATGACGAAAGCGTATTGCCACGCGCGATTGCCAGCTTTGCAGCCTTTGAAAATGCCATGACACTGGATATCGCCATGGGCGGCTCCACCAATACCGTGCTGCATTTGCTGGCGGCAGCGCATGAAGCGGAAATGGATTTCACCATGTCCGATATCGACCGTCTGTCCCGCAAAGTGCCGGTTCTGTGTAAAGTCGCACCTGCTGTGCCGAATGTTCACATGGAAGACGTGCATCGCGCCGGTGGTATTATGGGTATTCTCGGGGAGCTTGACCGTGCAGGTCTGCTCAATACCAATGTCGGCTCCATCCATTCCGGTACATTGAAAAATGCGCTGGAGAAATGGGATATCAAACGCACATCAGATGCAAGCGTGGATGAGTTCTTCCGCGCTGCACCGGGCGGCGTTCCGACACAGGTCGCTTTCAGCCAGAACCGTTATTTTGACAGCACAGACAGCGACCGTGAAAACGGCGTTATCCGCACCAAGGAACATGCCTTCTCACAAGACGGCGGTCTGGCCGTGTTGTACGGCAATCTGGCAGAAGACGGTTGTATCGTTAAAACCGCCGGTGTGGATGACAGCATCCTGACCTTCTCCGGTCCTGCGCGTATTTTTGAAAGTCAGGACAGTGCGGTTCTCGGCATTCTCAACGGCAAGATCAAAGAAGGCGATATTGTTCTGATCCGCTATGAAGGCCCGCGCGGCGGTCCGGGTATGCAGGAAATGCTCTATCCGACCAGCTATCTGAAGTCGAAGGGTCTGGGCAAAGCCTGTGCGCTGATCACAGACGGCCGTTTCTCCGGCGGCTCCTCCGGTCTCTCCATCGGTCACGTTTCTCCGGAAGCAGCTGAAGGCGGTCTGATCGGTCTGGTTGAGGAAGGCGATCTGATCGAGATCGACATTCCGAACCGCAAAATCCATCTGGCTGTTGATGATGTTGTGCTAGTAAAACGCAGCGCAGAGATGGAAGCCAAAGGCATTGCCGCATGGAAACCGACAGAAGTGCGCAAGCGCAAAGTCACCACAGCACTGCGTGCCTATGCAGCCATGGCCACCAGCGCCGCTAAAGGTGCGGTGAGACACGTGCCTGAGTAAATAATAATCAGGGCTCCGGCGTTAAAACCGGAGCCCGAATGCCTCATTTATGATCAAGAAAATCGCTGAATATTTCCACTCAATTTCCAAACTGAACTTTTTGCACGTCTACAGCAAAACACCTCTATACCCTGCCGTAATATTGCTCCATTCAGTTTCAGCAAACCACTGCTGGGTCTGTGCCGTATAGTGAACATTATCAGATCCAAAAACACCAAAATTTGGCGCGATACCAGTATAATTAGGAGCATTACGCGCATCAATAAATGTTCGATGTGTTGAACTTGCTGCCACCACGGCCTCCAATGACTGAATAACCTGTGCAGTATTCATTGGATCATATATTTGTGAAACAGGATAAAAAAAACGCCACGGAATACTGCCGCTATTCAAAGACGTATTAATGCCTCCAATTATTCTGCTAAAATTTGCAAGACTGGCATTCGCAGCCTGCATACTTAGTGCCTCAGCCTCCCACTGGTTCCAATGTACCGCAAGTATTCTGGGATTTTTCCCGGCAGAACGTAATGCATCAATGGCCATAGGCAAGGTTCTTTCAGCCCGCGGATAAAGCGACTCAACATCTGTTGCATTCCTGTAAGGGTACCATCTATTCTCGGCAGCCCCTGCATACATCCCCTGCGCGCTCCACCCCATCAAAATCACATAAAGATCAGGCAAAGACAAATCATTGCCTGAATTAATATGATCCTGCCACAGCGCAGCAAAACGATTAGCAACATTAACCGGATGGTTTTGATTCCCCCCAGAAGAACCTGCCGGCGTAGCGATATTTGCATCACCCAGCGTCGTTAATCCTCTCCAATTAATATTCGTAAAATTGGTACTATAAACCTCCGATTGAGACAGTGTAAAAACATTACTTAATCCGGGAGATAGAATTTGCTCCCCAACAGGAAGCAATGTACCTTGACCATAACTATTTGACTGCCCCAGCACGATAAGAACAGGTGCATCATCAGGCAACCAAGATAATCCATCTTTAAAAACCATAATACATTTCCAAATTTTAACAAATAAAACTAATAATAAAATTAACATTGTTTTTGTCTTCCAAAATACAAATAAAAATCTAAATAATATTAATATTTATTTCATCATTAATATTATTAAATACTACAGATAATTTGAAAAACATTTTTATTGACTGATCACCATTCCTGCATACTTTAAGGACATGCAGAGGAGTATCGTGCAATGAACCAGTAATGCCCGTTTCAATTTATTTATCTTATCTTCGCCTGCGAGGAGGATGAATGACGGCATTACATGGACAGCACCACTTTCGCGTATATCAAGAATATATGCACACGGCTTCCGCGCCCTCAGATCTTTCTTGCGGTGACCAACGGAAATTTCCAGAGGTTCCTTATGCAAAAGAACAAACCACATTCCGATATTATCAATCACAACCGTGAAGCATGGAACCAGCAAGCCCGCGCCAATTGCGAGTGGTCACAGCCTGTTTCTCCTGAACAGGTTGCTGCTGCCCGCGCCGGTTCGTGGGAAGTTAAACTCACACCCGGTACAATTCCGGTGTCATGGCTTGGCGATGTGCGCGGTCGTAAAATCCTGTGCCTTGCCTCAGCCGGCGGCCAGCAAGCACCACTTCTGGCGGCAGCGGGTGCAGAGGTTACAGTCTTCGACATTTCCGAAGGTCAGCTCGATCAGGATCGCATGGTTGCTGAGCGGGAGAACCTGTCACTCACCGCTATTCAGGGTGATATGCGCGATCTGTCGTGCTTTGATGACGAGACCTTCGACATCATTTTTCATCCGATCTCCAACCTCTATATACCGGATATTCAGCCGGTATGGCACGAATGCTACAGGGTGCTGAAACAAGGCGGACGGTTACTCTCCAGCTTTTATAATCCGGTCGTTTTTGTCGGCGACAGAAATCCGGAGGATGCAAAAGCAGGCATTATCCGCCCGCTTTATCGCATGCCTTTTGCAGAACAGGATCACCTGAACGACGAGCAACTCGCGGCAAAACAACAAAATCAGGAGGCTTTCGTCTTCGGGCACAGCCTGTCTGACCAGATCGGCGGGCAGCTCAAAGCCGAATTTGTCATTGCCGGTTTTCAGGAAGATTATCAGCCTGCGCCGCGCTTTGTAATCGATCCTTATCTGCCGACATTCTTGGCCACTTGTGCCATGAAGACGGCTAACCCCCTCTAAAGAAAAAGGCTTCGCATTATGCGAAGCCCTTTTGTTTTCCGTCGCAGAAATTTTACTGCGCCAAAGCCTTTTCGACTTCCGGCATAAACTGCCTTGCCAGACTCTCATCACTTAAAGGGCCGACAAATTTATAAGCAATCTTGCCTGCGCGGTTGACAATGAAGGTTTCCGGCACGCCATAGACGCCCCATTCAATACCGGCACGACCGGAACGATCTGTGCCGATGGCAGCATAGGGATTACCAAGCCCCTGCAGAAACTCACGCGCATTATCCGGTGCATCCTTATAATTCAGACCGACAATACGCACACGCTTATCTTGCGCCAGTCTCATCAGCTGCGGATGTTCCTCGCGGCAAGGCACACACCATGACGCCCAGACATTGACCAGCGTTACCTGCCCTTTCAGATCCTCTGCATTAAGACCTGGCACCTGCGCACCATCGGCCTGCAACAGCCCTTCGAGCGGCGGCAGACCGGTCTGCGGCGCATCCTGCCCGATCAAGGCAGACGGAATTTCCTGCATGTTTTTGCCGCTCATCAGCTGCCATGTAAAAATGGCAGCCAGCGCCGCAAAAATAAGCAGCGGCAGCAGAGCCACGAAAACGCGTCTCTTATTCGGCTGCGAATCAGGAGTTTCAACCGGATCAGTCATTATCAATCAGCCTTTTGCGAGCGGCGGCGAATGCCCTGTTTCTCAAGTCGTGCAAGCTCTGCCCGCAAACGTGTCTGGGTCAGCAATATCCATGCAACAATCGCCACAATCACCGTGGCAGAAACACCATAGGAAATAAGAACATAGCTCAGATGCGTCATGCCGCTTCTCCTGCCGGTTTGCGGTTTTCGCGCTCGGCATTACGCGCCGCAATCTTGCGCATCGCAGCAATACGACGGCTGAAAATCTCATTACGCATCGCCATCAGATGCAACGTGAAAAACAGCATGGTCATTGCCAGTGCCATCACCAGCAGCGGATAAAGCATGCTTGGCGGCATGGCAGGCCCTTCCATACGCAGTACGGAAGCAGGCTGATGCAATGTATTCCACCAGTCGACCGAGAATTTAATGATCGGAATATTGACGAAACCAACCAGTGTCAGCACAGCGGCAGCACGCGCTGCTTTTGCCTGATCGTCCATGGCGCGGGTCAGAGCAATGATACCGAGATACATCAAAAACAGAATAAAAACCGAGGTCAGGCGTGCATCCCACACCCACCACGTGCCCCACATCGGCTTACCCCAGAGCGAACCGGTAACCAGTGCGAGTGCTGTAAACATGGCGCCCAGTGGTGCCGCAGCCTTGGCCGAAACATCAGCCAGCGGATGACGCCAGACCAGTGTGCCAAGCGCTGCAATGGTCATCACCGTATAACACATCATCGACAGCCATGCGAAAGGCACATGGATGAACATGATCTTCACGGTCAGCCCCTGCTGATAATCTTCCGGCGCAAACCACACCATATAAAGACCAGCCAGCAACAGGAGCACAGTCAGCGCTGCCATCCATGGCAGGATTGCGCTGCTCAGGCTCAGAAAACGTGTCGGATTGGCCAGATCAAGCAGCGCCTGAAAACGGCGTGGTGCAGCTTTGGATATGGCTTTATCAGTTGGTCGTTCAGTCATAGATACCCGGATATATTTGTAAGCTTAAGCTATCCTTAGAGCTGCCTCACAAGAGACAATGCTCATTTCAGAATATGGGTTTAATCTGTCGAAATTTTCAATGCGAAAGCTGCGGCCAATGGTCCGATAATCGCAGCAATCAGCGTATTGGCAGCCAGCATCAGTAATGGTGAAAGAAACGCGGCATTTTCTGTCACGGCTCCATAGGATGCCGAGACACCGAAAATCAGCACCGGAATGGTCAGCGGCAGGATCATCACCGAAACCAGCAACCCGCCGCGCGGCATGGAAACCGCCAGTGCCGCGCCCAATGCACCGATAAAGATCACGGCCGGTGTGCCGATCAGCAAGGTGAGCGCTGTTGCACCGATTGCCAGCGGCTCCATATTCATAATCAGCCCGAGAAACGGCGCGGCAATCACCAGCGGCAAGACTGTTGCCACCCAATGCGCCAGACATTTCACAATCACTGTCAGGGTCAGAAAATGGCGTTCCCGCGCCATGATCATAACATCCAGCGAGCCGTCTTCACGATCCGCCTGAAACAACCGGTCAAGGCCGAGCAGCACCGCCAGCAATGCGCCGAGCCAAAGCATTGCAGGACCGATCCGCGCCAGCAATTTCAGATCAGGCCCCACAGCGAAAGGCACCACGGCAGCGACAGCCAGATAAAACAGAATGCCGGTTAAAGCACCGCCGCCTGCACGGATAGCAATGCGCAGATCACGCCAGAACAAAGCCTTCATGACAACCAGCCCTGCGCTTCAGCGCCCTGATCATCCGGCCGGTAATCCTCCAGCCGCAAATATTGCACAGCGTCGGAACCAGCCTGTTCCAGCCCGAGCGCAATATGCGTAACAGCAACAATCATGCCGCCCTTTTTTAAGTGCCCGCTCATCACACCGGCAAACATCGTCTGCGCATGAGTATCCAACCCTGAAGTCGGCTCATCCAGCAGCCATAAAGGCCGGTGCGAACAGAGCAGCGTGGCAATGGTTACGCGGCGCTTCTGCCCCGTGGAGAGATAGCCGTAAGGCAGATGATCAATATTGAAGAGTCCGACAATTTCCAGCGCCTCATCAATGTCGTGCAGGGGGCTCCCATGAAAATCCTGCCAGAATTTCAGATTTTCATAAACGCTCAGCGCCGGTTTCATTGCATTGAGGGTACTCAGATAATGGCTGTGCGCCATCACCGGCTCCTGCGTGCCCTCTGTCTCCAGCCAGACCGTACCGTCAGAGGCGGGCAACAGCCCCGCAATGATTCGCAACAGCGTTGATTTTCCTGCACCATTCGGCCCTGTGATAATCAAAGCCTGACCATTATTCAGGCTTGCGCACAGAGAGTTGAACAGGAGATTGTCGCCCCGTTCTCCGCTCAGATTTTCCGCAACAAGCCGCATATGGCCTCCGATCGCATGGTTTTACGCAATATTCTCCCGTTTCCCCTATCAGGAACCCCGACAAAACAAGCCGCAACATTTCGACGCAACAGCATAATTTTACCTCGGAAGAGTCTGGAACAGTTTTAAAAAACTGACTATATAGCAGCTACCATGCCAGCGGTCGGCGTGGAAACCATTTTTGGCCGATCTCTAAAGCCTGATGTTTGTTAAACAAATTCTTTGTTGAGCACAGGCCTCGGGACGGACAGCGGAAATGACTGCACCCGCACCTAAGCGCGTCCTTGAAACGCAGCAGAGGCGTTCGTCCTGGTTTTCCGGCCAGTAAGCATGAAGGACGAACATCGTGTCTCACATCGATAGTTTCAAATGCCGCAAGACGCTCACCGTCGACGGCAAAGACTATGTTTATTACAGCCTGACCGAAGCTGAAAAAAACGGTCTTGAAGGCGTATCTAAACTCCCATTCTCCATGAAGGTTCTGCTTGAAAACCTTCTTCGCTTTGAAGATGACCGCAGCGTCAAGAAAGCGGATATCGAAAATATTGCCAAATGGCTGGTTGACCGTGGTTCTGCCGGTGCAGAAATCGCCTATCGCCCTGCACGCGTGCTGATGCAGGACTTTACCGGTGTTCCTGCCGTTGTTGACCTCGCAGCTATGCGCGATGCCATGGTGGCACTCGGCGGCGATGCAGAAAAAATCAACCCGCTGGTTCCTGTTGACCTCGTGATCGACCACTCCGTGATCGTTGACGAATTCGGTAATCCTCAAGCGTTCAAAAACAACGTTGATCTCGAATATCAGCGCAATGCCGAGCGTTACCGCTTCCTGAAATGGGGCCAGCAGGCATTCCAGAACTTCCGCGTTGTTCCTCCGGGCACAGGTATCTGCCATCAGGTTAACCTTGAATATCTGGCACAGGCCGTATGGACTAAGGAAGAAAACGGTGAAACCGTTGCTTATCCTGACACCTGCGTTGGTACAGACAGCCACACAACCATGGTCAACGGCCTTGGCGTTCTTGGCTGGGGTGTTGGTGGTATTGAAGCGGAAGCTTCGATGCTCGGCCAGCCGGTTTCCATGCTGTTGCCGGAAGTTATCGGCTTCAAACTGACCGGTAAGGTCAAAGAAGGCGTCACCGCAACTGACCTCGTGCTCACCGTTACCCAGATGCTGCGTAAAAAAGGCGTTGTCGGTAAGTTCGTTGAGTTCTTCGGTCCTGGTCTCGACAATATGACCCTTGCAGACCGCGCAACCATTGCCAATATGGGCCCTGAATATGGTGCGACCTGTGGTTTCTTCCCT
>JAIRVW010000077.1 GCA_031253705.1 Brucellaceae bacterium | reverse complement strand
CAGCAAAGTGCTGATCTTGGTTTGCAATGTCTGCTTTTTGGCAATCGCCTCAGCCAAAGCCCCCTTGCGCCCGTCCAGATTGGATCTCAGACGATCAAGCTCACGCTGGGCAACAATATTCGGGTTACGGCGCTGCAGTTCAGTCTGCGAATTGAGATCAATCTGTGCCTGCAGATAAGTTGCTTCAGCTGATTGTATCGCACCGTCATTTGCCGCGAGTTCCGATTTTGCCACTTCGGTTGCTGCCTGCGCTTCAGCGATACGCTGTTTTGCGGTTTTAACCGCAGCTTCCTGCTTGCTGCTATCCAAGCGAAACAGCGGTTCCCCTGCTTTCACTTTCTGAAAACGCGTGACAAAAACTTCTTCAACACGTCCCGGAATTTCCGGCAGAATTGTCACTGTGCGATAGGCCGCTGTCACATTGGATGTGGAAGGGTGATAATAAAAAATCATCGTAATCAGCGAAATTGTCAGAATAAGACAAGCCGTGATCCCCCAGCGCAGCTCAAACCACACGGAATAAAGCGTGATATGATGACCGATCATCTTACCCTGACCATAACGGCGGTACAGATAATCCGGCAGAATTGTCACCATTGAACAGAGCAGAAATTCCAGCATTATTTCTTCTCCCCATTCTGATCATGCGGCTGCACAGGAATATCCTCTTGTGGCGCAACGGCCAGTGCCTGTTCAGCACTTTGAACAGGTGTAGCATCAGCCGGTGCAGCCTGAGCTACCGGAACCGGTGCCATCCCCTGCAATGCATATGTGCTACGGGCAATCCGGTTCAGCGACTTTGCCATTGAAGTTACCGGCGCAATGAAATTCGGAAGATCAATCATTGCCAGCAGCAAGGCGGCAATCCAATAAAGCTGGTTATGTGTGAACAAGGCGATCAGCCCCAGCACGGCAACAATCTGCAACTGCACTTTATTGGTACGATGCGCCATTTGTTCCGGCAAAGCATGAAGCCGCAGGTAGAGCGTGCCGACTGCAAAGACAATGCAAATAAGAAAAACAATGACAAAATTGAGCAGAATATCGGTCTGCCCCGGTGCCGTAATAAATGCGGGCACATGATCAATGGCTATGGGGTGTTTGGCGACATCCATAATTTGCCTGTCTCCTGATCTGACGATTAAGTTTTAGTGATTAAATACACTCAGCGAAAAGCAGGCCGCACTTCCTGCGCAAACAAGGCCAAAGAATGTTGTTTTTAACACCACATCAAGGCGCAGACCTGCAAAGCAGCTTTAGCGGCAGCGGATAACGCGAAGTTGAAAAATACCGCGCAGTGATGTGCTCTCCCGTATCAATCTGCGGCACAGTTTATCAGGGAATCATAATATACAAAAACAATATTGCTGCATGCATAAAGATCTCTGCGGCATAATCCGGGTATGAGACAATTCCCGCCTTCAATGCGCCGCATCAAAGCACTATGATCATACGGTTATTATCAGCATGAGATTCTTATGACAGACATTACCAGACGGATTGCCGCCATTATTGCCGGTGAGATCAATGCCAAACCGGAACAGGCGCTCGCCGCTATCGGCCTGCTCGACGAAGGCTCGACTGTGCCGTTCGTCGCCCGCTATCGTAAAGAAGTGACCGGCGGCCTTGATGACACGCAATTGCGCAACCTGTCTGAACGTCTGACCTATTTGCGGGAACTGGAAGCCCGCCGCAGCTCCATTCTGGACTCCATCCGCACACAGGAAAAGCTCACACCGGAGCTGGAACTGAAAATCGCCGCTGTGAGCACCAAGGCAGAACTCGAAGATATCTATCTGCCCTATAAGCCGAAACGCCGTACCCGTGCGGAAATCGCCCGTGAGCGTGGTCTTGGCGCACTGGCGCAAGCAATCCTTGATAATCGCGCTGCAGAGCCTGCCGAACTGGCAACAGCCTATATCACGCCGGATGTTGCCGATGTAAAAGCCGCCCTTGAAGGTGCACGCGATATTATCGCCGAAGGCATCACCGAAAATGCTGACCTGCTCGGCCGCCTGCGCTCTTATATGAAGGACAATGCAGTTCTACAATCCCGTGTGGTTGCCGGCAAAGAAACTGAAGGCGCGAAATTTTCCGATTATTTCGCTCATAGCGAACAGTGGAACAAGGTTGCCGGTCACCGCGCGCTTGCCATGCTGCGCGGCCGCAATGAAGATTTCCTGACGCTGGACATTGTTGTTGACCAGCAGGATACATCACCGGTCAAACCGGTTGAGCGGATGATTGCCCACAGCTATCAGGTCGGTGGTACACTCGCCGGTGATAAATGGCTGATGGAAGTAATCGGCTGGACATGGCGCGTTAAACTCTCGCTGTCCCTCTCCCTTGATCTGATGCGCGATCTGCGCGAACGCGCGGAAGAAGAAGCGATCAATGTTTTCGCCCGCAATCTGAAAGATCTGCTGCTGGCAGCGCCTGCCGGTTCCCGCGCTACCATGGGTCTTGATCCGGGCATCCGCACCGGTGTGAAAGTGGCAATTGTTGACGGTACCGGCAAGCTGCTGGACACTGCAACGGTCTATCCGTTCCAGCCACGCAATGATCTGCGCGGTGCACAGGCTGAAATCGCCTCACTGATCCGCAAGCATAAAGTTGAACTGATCGCTATCGGCAACGGCACCGCAAGCCGTGAGACCGAGCGTATGGTTGCCGACCTGCTCGCTGACATGCCAGCTCCGAAACCGCTTAAAGTGATCGTTTCAGAAGCCGGTGCATCGGTTTACTCAGCCTCGGAAACAGCGGCAGCAGAATTCCCGCAGCTTGACGTATCGCTGCGTGGTGCGGTTTCCATTGCCCGCCGCCTGCAAGACCCGCTGGCAGAGCTGGTGAAAATCGAGCCGAAATCCATCGGTGTCGGCCAGTATCAGCATGATGTGGATCAGGCACGCCTTGCCCACATGCTGAATGCGGTTGTGGAAGATGCGGTGAATGCTGTCGGTGTTGATCTCAATACGGCTTCTGCTTCGCTGCTCGCCCGCGTTTCCGGCCTTGGCACATCACTTGCCGAAGCCGTTGTTGCGCATCGCAATGAAAACGGCCCGTTCAAGAAGCGTAAAGACCTGCTCAAAGTCGCCCGTCTCGGCAACCGTACCTTTGAACAGGCGGCAGGCTTCCTGCGTATTCCGAATGGTACCGAACCGCTTGATGCCTCATCCGTGCACCCTGAAGCCTATGGCGTGGCCGCCAAGATCGTTGCCGCCTGTGGCCGTGATGTGCGCTCGCTGATGGGTGACGCCAGTGCATTGCGTGCGCTTGATCCGAAGCTCTTTGTTGATGAGCGTTTTGGTCTGCCAACGGTGAAAGACATTTTGTCGGAACTGGAAAAACCAGGCCGTGACCCGCGTCCGGAATTCAAAACCGCGACCTTTGCCGATGGCATTGACGATATTAAAGACCTCAAGCCCGGTATGTTACTGGAAGGCACCGTGACCAATGTCGCCGCCTTTGGTGCCTTTGTTGATATCGGCGTGCATCAGGATGGTCTGGTTCATGTGTCCCAGCTTGCCGATAAATTCGTGAAAGACCCACATGAAGTGGTGAAAGCCGGTGACGTGGTCAAAGTGCGGGTGACGGAAGTGGACGTACCGCGCAAACGTATCGGCCTGACCATGCGCAAAGACGGCGGCGGTGAAGTGGCTCCTAAGCCTATGGGGGAGCGTGGACAGCGTCCGGCACAGAAACATTTCACAGCCAAGCCGCAAGAGAAGCCTGCTGAAGCGCAGGGCGGTTTTGGCGCAGCCCTGCTTGAAGCCATGAAACGCAAATAATAAAAATAAAAAAGCCGCTCAATTGAGCGGCTTTTTTCATATCTGAATCAATTTCAGAATTTACGCACTTAAAACCTTGATAAGATTCTCATTTAGTTCTGTCTCACCGAACCAGTTGAGCCGGTTGATGCAGATGAAACCGCGATCAATCAGATCATTATCATCACCTTCGGAAGATGAATGCGGGCGTCCGCGCGGCACCATCAACACTGTTTCATCGCCATCTGTACTGACCACATCTGCAGCAGATGCAATCTTGTCCCGACCGATCCGCGGCTGCGCAATTGGCGCAGGCAGATTATGCGGCAGATTAATACTCAGCCAGTGCCCTTCACACTGCCAGTCGGTGCGCTGCTCTAACAGGTTACGCAATAATTGCACCAGCGCAGTCAGATCGTCTTCGCCGCGACGCGGCTGTTTGACCTGTGAAAAACCAATGGCAGGAATACCCCAGAATGTTGCCTCACGGGCAATGCCGAGTGTGCCGGAATAGGCCAGATCTTCCGCCACATTGCGCCCGTCGTTAATCCCTGCCAACACCAGATCGGGCTTTGCCTGATCTTTGAACAACCAACTCATCGCCGACACCACACAGTCCGCAGGTGTACCGGAACAGGAGTAGCGTTTTTCCGCGCGCTTCATCATTGTCAGCGGTTTGCCGATAGTGATGGATGCCCCTGCAGCCGTGCGCTTACCATCCGGTGCCACCACCCACACATCATCACTCAATGCCCGTGCAGCACGCTCCAGAAAAGCCAGACCTTCGGCATCAATACCGTCATCATTGCAAAGCAAAATACGCATCAGGCTGCTCCCAGTTCCAAAGCATTTCCAGTTGAGTTTGCATTGTTAGAAATGCTTTGTTTTTTTACATTAACGCGCATTTTAATCCGAAAACCGCTGCACACTTTTCGGAATGCGCTCTATCACATCACCGCTCTTCACATCCTGACGCACAACTGGGATATGCTCTGCCAGTTCGCTAAGCAACGCAGCGGAACAGGAATGCCCGAGCATGTCAGGCTTACCCGCCTGCTCCCAAAGCGCAATCATACCGCTCAAAGTCGGATGGGTCGGCAGCCTTATCCAGTCCGCCAATTCATCCCGCAGCATATCAAAGGCCGGTGTATCTTCCGGCACGTGACCGGTCAGCAAAACCGGCCAGCCGGTGCGCAGCGCACGGTTCATCGCATAGGCTGAAGGCCCTGCCCGTCCCATTGCATCAAATGTCAGCAGCGGGCAGCGCGGCAGCGCCTGATCTTCCCGCCAGTCCTGTGCATTATGCAGCAATTGCTTCAGCCGTCCGGCAACACCATCCCGCAAGGCACCAATTGCCGCGATCTGCTCGGCCAGTGCAGCAC
>JAIRVW010000029.1 GCA_031253705.1 Brucellaceae bacterium | reverse complement strand
GCCGTTCCTCAGCCTGTCAGGACGATCATTTGCCAGTCACGAAAACGACCACAGAATTACGGAATAACCGCCTCCTGCAGAGAATGCAGGGCGTTTCCTGCCGGTTTCTGATGGTGGTTTGCACTGTGTCTGTGCTGTCCGGCTGCGCGATGTCCGGCTTTGATCTCGAAAAAGCCGCGCCGGATAAGAATATGATCACCGGCTCTGTAAATAAGCAGCCCGCCGCCGCCGCTGCCGCTGAAGCCAATGACAGCAGCAAAACATCTGACCAGAATACCATTCGTAACGTGGTATCGGCGCTGAATTTCACACAATGGGGCAAGACACCGATTCCGTGGGCTAATCCGGATACCGGCAGTCAGGGCACGATCACCACAGTTGCCGAGAAGAAGACCGAGGCAGGTCTGTGCCGTGAGTTTGAAACCTCGCGTGAGGCTTTTGACGGTGCTGCGATTTATCGTGGTCAGGCCTGTATGGCGCAGGGCGGTGCATGGGCGCTGACCTCTTTTGCCCCGCTTTGATTTGCCCGTCTGAACGCATTCTTTTGATAGTCCTGCACTATTTCACGGCTTATCTCTGGAAAAGCCGTGCACTGATGCGCATATTGCATTGTAAAAGCATACCGGAACTTTACGCCGGATGACTGCCTCTCTTTCATAAAGCAGATCAGTTATTTAAACTGTGCGGAAAAGTGCGCCGTATGCGCTATGACTTGTAAAAATTGATTGGTGATTCCATTGTGCAGTCACCGCAGCGATAAAGGAATACTATGCGCGATCCCTATAGCGTATTGGGCGTCGCTAAAACGGCGAAGCCTGAAGAAATAAAATCTGCTTTTCGTACACTGGCCAAGAAATATCACCCTGACCAAAATCAGGATGATCCGAAGGCACAGGAGAAATTTGCCGAAATTAATCAGGCCTATGAAATCGTCGGTGACAAAGACAAACGCGGCCAGTTCGACCGCGGTGAAATTGATGCTGAAGGCAAACCTGCCGGTTTCGCAGGCCACGGCTTCGGCGGTCAGGGTGGCGGCTTTCAGGGCGATCCGTTTGCCGGTTTCCGTCGTGGTGGCGGTCAGGGCGGCGGTTTCCAGCAGGGCGGCTTTGAAGGTGCGGACGATATTCTGAGCAGCATTTTCGGTGGCGGCTTTGGCGGCGGCGGTGGCCGCACACGCAGCCGTGCGCCGTCTAAAGCGCCGGATCTGAAAGCGTCAATCTCTGTTTCGCTGGAGCAGGCTGCCGGATCTGAAAAAGTCGAAGCTGTTTTCCCGAACGGTAAGAAACTGTCGATCAAACTGCCTTCCTATGTGGAAGACGGTCAGACAATCCGTCTGAAAGGGCAGGGGGAAACCATCCCCGGTGCGGTTGACGGCGATGCGCTGGTGACCATCAATTTCAAAAAACACCCGCGTTTCCGTCAGGAAGGCCGCGATCTGCATCTTGATCTGCCGGTATCGCTCAGTGATGCCGTGCTGGGGGCGCGCGCAGAGGTGGAAACCCTGAGCGGCCGTGTGGCTGTGCGCATTCCTGCATGGTCAAGTTCGGATAAAATCCTGCGCCTGAAAGGTAAGGGATTGCCGAATAAGAGCGGCGATGCGGCGGATTTATTCGTTCATCTGCGCATCATGCTGCCGGAAGGCGGTGATGAGCAGCTCGAATCACTGCTGCGCTCCCGTGCCGGTTAAAATCATGCCGGAATGGTCATGATAATGTGATTTGCGGGTGGAATCGCGCCCGCAAATACTGCTTTCTATTGTCAGCGGGAAGCGTTACATAATAGAAACAATAAGCTGATATCTGCACTTAAACAGGTGCTTTCAAGGGGATGGGAGACAAAAATTACCGTCCTTGCTTGAAGCTGGTGCTGTGCTGTGCGATAGGCAGCAGATCAAGATTGTATTTTTATGAGGTATGGTGAATGACCACCAAATCCGGTTTGTTGCAAGGAAAACGCGGGCTGATCTTAGGTCTGGCCAATAATCGTTCGATCGCCTGGGGTATTGCCAAGGCTGCGCGGGATGCCGGCGCGGAGATTGCTTTAACCTATCAGGGCGATGCGATGAAGAAGCGCGTCGAGCCGCTTGCGGCTGAACTGGACGCGCTGCTCTGCGGCCATTGTGACGTGACTGATGATGCATCCATGGATGCGGTTTTTGCGCTGATCGAAGAAAAATGGGGCAAGCTGGACTTCCTCGTTCATGCGATCGGTTTCTCCGATAAGGATGAACTGACCGGCCGTTATGTCGATACGACAGCTGCCAACTTCTCCAACACCATGCTGATCTCGGTTTATTCCTTCACCGCGCTGGCCAAGCGTGCGGAAAAGCTGATGACAGACGGCGGTTCGCTGCTGACACTCACCTATTACGGTGCGGAAAAAGTTATGCCGAACTACAATGTCATGGGTGTTGCCAAGGCGGCGCTTGAAGCCAGCGTGAAATATCTGGCGGTTGATCTTGGCCCGCAGAATATCCGTGTGAACGCGATTTCCGCCGGTCCGATCAAAACGCTTGCTGCTTCGGGCATCGGCGATTTCCGTTATATTCTGAAATGGAACGAGTATAACGCACCGCTGCGCCGTACCGTGAGCATTGATGAAGTCGGCGATTCCGGCCTGTATTTCCTTTCCGATCTGTCCCGTTCCGTCACCGGTGAAGTGCATCACGTTGACAGCGGCTATCATACAATCGGTATGAAGGCCGTGGATGCGCCGGATATTTCGGTTCTCAAGGACTAAGGACAGCAAAAATGGCACGGGAAATCATTTACTTCTCGCGTCATGGCGAGACAGACTGGAATGTCTCCCAGCGTGTGCAGGGGCAGATGGACATTGATATCAATGACCATGGCCGCACACAGGCTGACCGCAACGGTGATATGCTGAAATCACTGATCGGTACAGCAGAAGGGTTTGACTTTGTTGCAAGTCCTCTGCGTCGTACCCGTGAGACGATGGAGCGTATCCGTACCCGTATGGGGCTTGACCCGCTGGCTTACCGCACTGATCCGTTGCTGATGGAAGTGCATTTCGGTGACTGGCAGGGGCATATGATGGAAGAGTTCGAAGCTGCCGGTGTCGGCAGTGCAGGGCTCTTGCAGCAGCGCGAGCGCGACAAGTGGAACTTTGTTCCGCCGGGTGATCATGCTGAAAGTTATATGATTCTTTCCGGACGCATTGCCAAATGGCTTGAAACCGTGAAAGGCAAAACGGTTTGTGTCACCCATGGCGGCTGCATCCGGACATTATTCTACCTGATTGAAGGTGTGAGCGGGCAGGATGCCGCGCATCTTTCCGTTCCGCAGGACAAGATACTGAAGCTTGAGAATAATCACCTTGAATGGATATGAAAAAAGCGCCGGAAACGGCGCTTTTTTATTTGAATATCTGTGAGTGCGTTTTACGCACCGTCCGCTTCATCAATATTGCTGATATAGCGCACATTATCGACGAGATCATAGGTCACGATGACCTTCATGCCTTTTTCAATCGCACTGTAATCGAATTCTCCGGGCAGGCGATATTCTTTGCCG
>JAIRVW010000241.1 GCA_031253705.1 Brucellaceae bacterium | reverse complement strand
GTATCGGAAATGTGCTTGTTCATTTCGAGCTCCCGTAGTCTCCCTCTGTGGAGAGACGAGTTAAACGGACACTGTTTCGAAGCTTTCTCAGTGGCTATAATGCTCTTCGGATAAGATTGAGCGTAATTGTTGCTACCGCTGAAGGCTTGGCATTTATGTCGGGGCAGTTATCTGTCACGTGCAGACGAATCTGCCTGTCTGCATCAGCCTTCGAATATGACCGCAAAAGCAAATGCCTGTTCTATATAGAGTAAGCCAAAGATATTAAAAGGGCAAAGGCAGCCGATTTATGTCGCATTTCGGTTGCCTGTTTTCTTTATCGGCTTGAAATGAAATATTTATATCGCCATCTATGAAATCATGCCCGAAAGTGGATTTTTCGCATGCTGGAGGAGAAACCGGATGATCAATGAGATGTATAATGCCCGGATTCTCGAATTCGCCGGTAATATCCCGCATATCGGTCGTCTGGATGCACCGGATGCCACAGCCAAAGCGCATTCCAAACTGTGCGGATCGACTGTTACGGTTGATTTGAAAGTGCAGAACGGCGTGGTCACTGATTTCGCCCATGAGGTAAAGGCATGCGCTCTGGGACAGGCGACATCCTCCGTTATGGCGCGTCATATTATCGGCTCTACAGAGGTGGAGCTGCGTGCATTGCGGGCGCAAATGACGGCAATGCTGAAAGACAATGGCGCACCGCCGGAAGGGCGCTTTGAAGATTTGCGCTTTTTTGAGCCGGTACGGGATTATAAAGCCCGTCATGCCTCGACCTTGCTGACCTTCGATGCTGTTGTTGACTGCCTCGATCAGATCGCCGCTAAAGCTGCTGCCGAATAATATGTGTCCGCCGGAGCCGAAAACACGCAAAGCCTATAGCCGGAATTATCAGGGCGTCTGGCGTAAAACGCCGGATCGCTTGCTGGGTATTGGCTTCATCCGGCTTTACCAGCTGACTTTATCGGGCTTTATCGGCAATTCCTGCCGCCATATGCCGACTTGCTCTGAATATGCCTATGAGGCTGTTGCCCGTTATGGCCTGTGGACCGGCGGCTGGATGGGGCTGTTTCGCATCATACGCTGCGGGCCTTTCGGTACCTGCGGCATTGATCGTGTGCCGGAAGTGCTGGAGCCGCATTATAAATGGTATTTTCCGTGGCGTTATTGGCACATTTCCGCAGCAAAACCCGGGAATGACTAAGCATTTCTACTCTCAAGGTTTATTTCCCTGTTTAGATTGATTATAGAGACACGACCGGTCGCATCTGCACTTCGTTTTGCAAAAGCCGGTAATTATACATTTACTTTAAACAACCACCCGCAATCGTTGGCGGGACTGGATGAGGATGACAATGTCTGATCTTATTACTCTCGAATTTCCTGACGGCTCACAGCGCGAATATGATCCGGCCATGACCGGTCTGGCGCTTGCCGAATCCATCTCCAAATCACTGGCCAAAAAGTCTGTCGCCTATGCGGTTGACGGTACTGTGCGTGATTTGTCCGAGCCTCTGGGCGCATCAGGCAAAGTCGAGATTCTCACCCGTGAAGATCCGCGCGCGCTGGAACTGATCCGCCACGACTGCGCCCACGTTCTGGCTGAAGCTGTGCAGGAGCTTTTCCCTGGCACTCAGGTCACAATCGGACCGGTTATTGAAAACGGCTTCTATTATGACTTCGCCCGCAATGAACCTTTCACACCCGATGACCTGCCGGTTATCGAAAAGAAAATGCGTGAAATCATTGCCCGCAACAAGTCGTTCACACGCGAAGTCTGGACACGCGAAAAGGCCAAGCAGGTTTTCTCCGATAAGGGTGAATCCTACAAGGTTGAGCTGATTGATGCGATCCCTGAAGGTCAGGATCTTAAGATCTATTATCAGGGCGACTGGTTTGATCTTTGCCGTGGTCCGCACATGGCGTCCACAGGCCAGATCGGCAATGCGTTCAAACTGATGAAAGTTGCCGGTGCTTATTGGCGCGGTGACAGCAACAATCCGATGCTGACCCGTATTTACGGTACAGCATTCGCGAATGATGCTGATCTGCAGCAATATCTGACAATGCTGGAAGAAGCTGAAAAGCGCGACCATCGCCGTCTCGGCCGTGAAATGGATCTGTTCCATTTTCAGGAAGAAGGTCCGGGCGTGGTGTTCTGGCATTCCAAGGGCTGGCGCATGTTCCAGAGCCTTGTCAGCTATATGCGCCGTCGTCTCGACGATCATGGCTATCAGGAAGTCAACGCACCGCAGGTGCTGGATAAATCCCTTTGGGAAACATCCGGTCACTGGGGCTGGTATAAAGACAACATGTTCAAGGTCACCACTGCCGGTGATGACACTGAGGATGACCGCGTTTTCGCACTGAAGCCGATGAACTGCCCGGGTCACGTGCAGATTTTCAAACATGGTTTGAAATCCTACCGCGATCTGCCGATCAAAATGGCAGAATTCGGTAATGTGCATCGTTATGAGCCATCCGGTGCTTTGCATGGTCTGATGCGCGTTCGCGGCTTTACGCAGGATGATGCGCATATCTTCTGTACAGACGAGCAGATGGCCGATGAATGCCTGCGCATTAACGACCTGATCCTTTCAACTTATGCTGATTTTGGCTTCGATCAGATCACCGTCAAACTCTCCACACGTCCTGAAAAGCGCGTGGGTGATGATGCGCTGTGGGATCGTGCGGAAAGCGTTATGGGCGAAGTGCTCAAGACAATCGAAGCCAATTCCGGAGGCCGCATCAAAACCGGCATTCTGCCAGGTGAGGGTGCATTCTACGGTCCTAAGTTCGAATATACGCTGAAAGATGCGATCGGACGTGAATGGCAGTGCGGTACAACGCAGGTTGACTTCAACCTGCCGGAACGTTTCGGTGCATTCTATATCGATAACAACTCCGAGAAGCAGCAGCCGGTAATGATCCACCGCGCGATCTGTGGCTCGATGGAGCGTTTCCTCGGTATTCTGATCGAGAACTTTGCCGGTCATATGCCGCTGTGGTTCGCACCAATTCAGGTTGTTGTGGCTACGATCACTTCAGAAGCGGATGAATATGGTCAGGAAGTCGCGAGCTTGCTCAAAAAAGCAGGCCTGCAGGTAACGACCGACTTCCGCAACGAGAAGATCAACTACAAGGTGCGTGAGCACTCGTTGCAGAAAGTGCCGGTCATTCTGGTGCTTGGTAAACGTGAAGCGGAAGAGCGTACAGTCAATGTGCGTCGTCTCGGCTCCCGAGACCAGACACCAATGTCGCTGGATGAGGCACTGAGCTCATTGCGCGAAGAGGCAACACCGCCGGATCTTCGCCGTGCGTAATTGATATAAGAAAAGGCCGGAGAAATCCGGCCTTTTTATTTATTATCAGTGCATTACAGTAAAAATGTAATATGTGAATTTAATTCAATGGCGCGGCTTTAAAGCGATATTCGCCTTGACTGTCGATATCGAAATAGTCGCTGATCTGCGGATGGCGCAGCGGCTCACCGCTTTCATCTTCTTCCAGATTTTGCTCAGACACATAGGCTACGTAATCCGTTTCCTCATTCTCTGCTAGCACATGATAAAACGGCTGCTCACGTTTCGGACGTGAGGCTTCAGGAATGGACATGTACCATTCCTCAGTATTGGCGAATTCCGGATCGACATCAAAAATGATGCCGCGAAACGGTAGCAGGCGGTGACGCACCACCTGTCCGATCTGAAAACGTGCATATTTTACTTCAAAAGCACTCATTGTGATCCGTCTTGATGTGGCATTTCGGCAGGAACTGCTGCTTTTTTAGCAGAGAAAGATGGTAGCAGGGCTTTAAAGCCACCACCGGGACGCAAGCCTTCACGCATGAAGAAAGCACGCAGCGGCGGCACAACACGCAGGATTTCCAGCCCTGTGCCACGAATAATCTGTGCTGGCAGGAAGTCGGAGAGCAATGTGCGGTTCAGCACATCAACTGATCCGGTACGTGCCAGAATATCAGGGCGGCGGCCGCTGTCATAAGCGCGGATAACGCGGTCAGAACCGGCATCATTCGTGTCTTTGCTCAGAGCGGAGATCAGTGTCTCCACGTCGCGGGTGCCGAGGTTGAGACCTTGCGCACCGATTGGCGGGAAGACATGCGCTGCTTCGCCGATCAGGATCGTGCGTTTGGCTGCAAATTTCAAAGGCACGAGGCCGGAAAGCGGCCATGCCTGTTGTTTAGTGTCGACTGTAATGCGGCCGAGCATAGATTGCATTTTGGTTTCAATCTCACGGGCAAGCTGTTCGGTATCCAGTGCCATCAGGCTTTTGGCGCGCAGCGGATTGGCAACCCAGACGAGACTGGAGCGGTTGCCCGGTAATGGCACCTGTGTGAAAGGGCCGTCTTCAGTATGAAACTCGGTCGAAATATTCTGATGCGGAATTGCATGACTGAAAGAGCAGACAACGGCTGTTTGCGGATAATGCCAGCGACGGGTTTTAATGCCGGCTGCATCACGCGCCAGACTGTTACGACCATCAGCAGCCACCACCAGCGGTGTGGTCACAACTTGTCCGTCGCTGAAAGTCACTGAAATACTGTCGCTATTGTGCTGATAGGCGGTGGCATTGCTGAAATTACGGGCAATCCGCGGATGCGCGCTGACAGCTTCATGGAGTACGCGGTTCAGCAGCAAATTGGGAATATTGTAGCCAAAGGCTTCTGCGCCGATTTCCGAGGCGCGGAAGGTAACCGCAGGGCTGCGGATCAGCCTGCGGGTACCGTCAACAATGCGCATGGAGGCGAGGGCTGCCGTATCCGGCCGGATCGTCTGCCACACACCGAGGCTGTCGAGATATTCAATCGCGGGCATCATCAGTGCTGTGGTGCGGCGGTCATCCTGATCACTGACAGGACCTGCCAGCAAAATATCATATCCTGCCTGCGCCATCGCCAGTGCCGCAATCATTCCTGCAGGGCCGCTGCCGCTCACAAGAATGCGCGCTGAAGTGAACTCTGATGAATGAACGGAGCCTGACATAATGCACCTCTTTGTTTTCCGGCTTTTGATCGTCAAACAGCTAAATTGCCGAAAATAGCCTGCCAAATCTATTAGGCCATAAGTAGCCCTTACGACACTAAAATCACATATTTAAACGGAGATAGTTGTCCGTGGCAGGTAACTTCTTTGGATGAGCGACATTTTGTCTGTTTTTTAGCATTCATTTTGTTGCACTTTTGACGTTTTTCGACAAAAGCTATCGTGAGTGATAGTTCATTAACTTTTTGCAATAGAATCGGCAGAGACCTTGAAAGCGAAACTGACAGACAAACTGAAAGCCAAAAAAGTCACTCTGCCTCAGGTCAGGGCTTTTTCCGTTCACCTGTTAACGGCTTCCGGCTCTTTTCTGGCTTTCCTGTCACTGGTTGCTGCCAGTGAAAAAGACTGGACAGCGATGTTTCTCTGGCTGGGTCTGGCGCTGTTCGTTGATGGTATTGACGGGCCGATCGCCCGCAAGCTGGAAGTGAAATAT
>JAIRVW010000224.1 GCA_031253705.1 Brucellaceae bacterium | reverse complement strand
GACCTCTATGGTTGCTACATTGCTGGAAGCCGGTCACCTTGATCCGACCGTTATCAATGGCGGTATCATCAATGCCTATGGCACCAATGCCCGTATGGGTGAGGGTGAATGGATGGTGGTTGAGGCCGACGAGAGCGACGGTACTTTCCTGAAGCTGCCTGCGGATATTGCGGTGATCACCAATATTGATCCGGAACATCTCGACCATTACGGCTCGTTCGATAATGTGCGAGCGGCTTTCCGTCAGTTTGTTGAGAATGTGCCGTTCTATGGTTTTGGTGTTATGTGCCTTGATCATCCGGAAGTGCAGGCGCTGGTCAGCCGCATCGAAGACCGCCGCGTGATCACCTATGGTGAAAATCCGCAGGCCGATGTGCGCTTCTCCAATCATCGTATGGATGGTGCCGTTTCGGTTTTTGATGTGGTTATCCGCGACCGTAAGGGCGAAGTGGTTGAAATCAAGGATCTGCGTCTGCCGATGCCGGGTCGCCACAATGTCTCCAATGCAACCGCGGCTATTGCCGTGGCGCATGAGCTTGGCCTGACCGCTGATGATATCCGCAAGGGTCTGTCGGGCTTTGGCGGTGTGAAGCGTCGCTTCACGCATACCGGTTCGTGGAACGGCGTGGAAGTGTTCGATGATTATGGCCACCATCCGGTTGAAATCAAAGCCGTGCTGAAAGCTGCCCGCGAGGCTGCTCCCAAGCGTGTGATTGCAATTGCTCAACCGCACCGTTTTACACGTCTGGCGAGCCTGTTTGACGATTTCTCGACCTGCTTCAATGATGCGGATACCGTGATGATTGCGCCGGTTTATACCGCCGGTGAAGACCCGATTGAAGGTGTTACCTCGGAAGCGCTGGTCAGCAAGATCAAAACGGCCGGTCACCGCGATGCACGCTATCTGGAAGATCCTGAACAGCTGCCGGAGATCATTAAAGGTCTGGCGCAGGAAGGTGATTTCGTTGTGTTCCTCGGCGCGGGCAATATCACGCAATGGGCTTATGCATTGCCTAAGCAACTAGGTGGTACAAGCGCTGCCTGAGTGTTTGATCCAAAAGTCACCCGACTTGGCTGCAAATGGCAATTTTCTCCGCTTCCGATGCTCACGTACTGTAAGTACGCTCCGCTTCGGTGCTCGAAAATCACCATTTTCGCTTGCGTCTGTCGCTTTTTGATTCAGACACTGAGATGTAAGCTGGCTAAAAAAATATCGGTATGGATCAGCGATAATGCCTTGATCCTGCCGCCTTTTTACAGGCAACATCCGAAATGTTGAGATGCTTATAATCCGGAAAATTTGAAGTCCGGATCGATTTAAGAGAGATGGTTGAAAATGGCTGTAAAGCTTGATGGTGAAGCGCTGCTTAAGCAGCTTGAAAAGCCTTTGTCTGGTATTCGCGGACGTCTGACGCCAAATTCCGGCATGGATAAGATCACATGGTTTCGTGCCGGTGGTCCTGCGGAAGTTCTGTTCCAGCCTGCCGATGAAGATGATCTGGCAGAATTCCTGAAAAATGTGCCGGAAGAAATTCCGGTAATGACTGTCGGTATCGGCTCCAACCTTTTGGTGCGTGAAGGCGGTATTCCGGGCTTTGTGGTGCGTTTGTCAGCCAAAGGCTTCGGCGAGGTTGAGCGCGTGTCAGATACGCAATTACGCGCCGGTACGGCAACACCTGATAAGCGTGTGGCCGCAGCTGCGCTTGAAGCTGAAATCGCCGGTTTCCATTTCTATCACGGCATTCCGGGCGGCATTGGTGGTGCCTTGCGCATGAATGCCGGTGCCAATGGTGTTGAAACCTGTGAACGTGTTGTGGAAGTGCGCGCGCTCGACCGCAAAGGTCATCTGCATATTCTGAGCAATGCGGATATGGGCTATGCCTATCGCCATTGTTCCGTGCCGAAAGACCTGATTTTTACCAGTGCGCTGTTTGAAGGGCCGCGCGGTGAGGCTGCCGCGATCCGTGCTGCCATGGATGAGGTGCAAAACCACCGCGAGACCGTACAGCCGATCCGTGAGAAGACCGGCGGCTCAACTTTTAAAAATCCTGAAGGCACGTCTTCGTGGAAAGAAATCGATAAGGCCGGTTGCCGTGGTTTCACCGTGGGTGGTGCGCATATGTCGACCATGCACTGCAATTTCATGATCAATGGTGACAATGCTACCGGTTATGATCTGGAGCTGCTGGGTGAGACTGTGCGCAATAAAGTGCGTGCCAATTCCGGCATTAAACTGCACTGGGAAATCCGCCGTCTCGGACAGTTTCTGGAAGGACGTGAAGTCACCGAGTTTCTGGATTAATTCCTGCATTTTTTAGCAGTTGCTCCGGCTTCAGGAAGGCTGCAAAAATTTTGGTACATCACCGCTGTTTTCTCTGGTCGGGGAGGGCAGCGGTGATTTGTTTTTTGAAAGAGGCAATACCTGCTTTTTCGGGTGATTTGCCCCTGTCAAGAGTCTTGTCTCTGTATTTTGTTAAAATAAATTTCCGCGTTAACTAATTAACGAAAAACCATAATAAATCAGTGGTTTCACCCGAATCTGATTCGAATATTGCAGTCGCAATTTTTTGTAAGGGCTTGCCATAGAATCAACTCTCTGATTCTTATAGTGAACAAGCGTTAGTGATTTGGGTCGGCAAGTTAATTTGCCTTGGGGTTCTGCGGAAATCTTCCGCCGGAGCGCTGCATGATTGTCTGAAACCGGAGGGGTTTCGGGTTTGCGGTCATGCAGTTCCTCAAGGGGTATATTTAATGTGTTTGGCGTATCTGGCGATGCGTAGGGTTCGTTCCGGCGGACTTAGTATTTTTGTTTTATGTGTATCAGCGATGCTGGCAGAGGGGACATGGTTAAAATGACAGGTAAACATGTTGCTGTTTTGATGGGTGGTTTTTCATCGGAGCGTCCGGTCAGCCTTTCTTCCGGTGCGGCTTGCGCCAAAGCTCTTGAAGAGCAGGGCTATCGCGTCACGCGTATTGATGTTGACCGCGATGTGGCTCGCGTCCTCGCTGATCTGAAGCCTGATGTGGCTTTTAATGCTTTGCACGGTCCTTTTGGTGAAGACGGTGCCATTCAGGGTATCCTCGAATATCTGCAAATTCCTTACACGCATTCCGGCGTGCTGGCCTCGGCGCTGGCAATGGATAAAGGCCGTGCCAAGCTGGTTGCCGGTGCCGCCGGTGTAGCTGTCGCGCCCTCGCGCGTGATGAACCGCTTTGATATCGGTAATGAACATCCGATGCAGCCGCCTTATGTGGTGAAGCCGGTTCGTGAAGGTTCAAGCTTCGGTGTGGTGATTGTGCGCGAAGGCCAGAGTGCGCCGCCGCAGATTCTCGGTTCCGATGAGTGGAAATACGGCGATGAAGTTATGGTCGAGCGCTATGTTGCAGGGCGCGAACTGACCTGCGCTGTGATGGGTGATCGCGCTCTTGGCGTGTGTGAAATCATCCCGCTGGCGCATTCTTTCTACGATTATGACTCAAAATATGCAGATGGTGGTTCGCGACATGAATGTCCTGCGAAAATTTCACTAAATATTTACCAAAAAATACAAATAATGGCGCTTCAGGCACATCAGGCAGTCGGGTGTCGCGGCGTGAGTCGTTCCGATTTCCGTTTTGATGATGACGGCTCCGGTAATGGTGAGCTGATCTGGCTTGAAGTGAATACACAGCCGGGCATGACGCCGACCTCTCTGGTGCCGGATATTGCCAAGGCTGAAGGGTATTCATTCGGTGAGTTGTTGAGCTGGATGGTGGAGGATGCCTCGTGCATGCGTTAAAAGCGAGATCTGACAGAAGTAATCGTGATGCGATGATGTCTCGTACATCCATGTCGCATGGTGGTGCTTTTGTTCTTCCGCGTTTTCTGCGTAAGCCGTTTCGTATTGCCTCGCGCCTGTTTGGCGGCGGGGTTAAGGTGCCGCGCTATGCGGGTACCTTCGGCCTGATCAGCTTCCTTGGTGCTACCGGCATTTACGGTATGGTTATCGGCAACCATACGCATGATGCTGTTAAGGCGACTGCTTCCACTTTTGGCTTTGCCATTGAAAAAGTGACCGTTGCCGGAAATTATGAAACCTCCGAAATCGATATTCTCGAGAAACTGGGGCTGGACGGGGAAACGTCCCTGATCGGTTTCAATGCGGATGAAGCCCGTCAGGCAATTGAAACATTGCCTTGGGTTGCCGGTGTTGAAATCCGTAAAGTCTATCCGGGCTCGGTCGTGGTGTCCCTGCAGGAGCGTAAAGCTTTTGCTGTGTGGCAGTCCGGCCGTGATCTGGTGCTGGTGGATGATGAAGGTAAGCCGATCGTGCCGCTGAACGGTGCGCGCTATGCCTCGCTGCCGCTGGTCGTCGGTGAAGGCGCGCAGAAGCGCGGCAAAGCTTTTATTGATACTGTTGCGGCTTTCCCTGATCTGGCTGCGAAAGTCCGTGCTTATGCGCGGGTTTCGGATCGCCGCTGGGAGTTGCTGTTTGATAATGGTGTACGGGTTGTGTTGCCTGAGCAGGACGTTAAGCGTGCTCTGGCGGAAGTTGAAACCCTGCAGCGGACTAAAAATATTCTTGGTCGGGATATTCTCAGCCTCGACATGCGTCTGGACGACCGTGTGACTGTACAGCTCACACCGACCGGCATGGAAAGCCGTGAGAAGATGCTGAAAGACCGTGAGAAGGCTGCCAAAGCGGCAGCGGGTAGGCGCGTATGAGTATCTGGTCTGCAAAAAACACTTCCGGTTCTTCTTCCTCAGGTCGCCGCACGCGATTGCTGACCGTGCTTGACGTTGGTTCGTCAAAAGTTTCCTGCGTGATTGCCCGTCTGCGTCCGCGCGATGAAAGTGCATTCCTGCCAGGCCGCACCCATCGTATGGATGTGCTGGGTAT
>JAIRVW010000446.1 GCA_031253705.1 Brucellaceae bacterium | reverse complement strand
AAGAATTTTACCAGCCGGAATATTGCGGCTGGGTTTATTCGCTGCGTGATACCACTCTGTCCCGCCGCGATCGCGGGCGGGAGCCGATTGAGCTTGGCAAGAATTATTACGGCCGCGCTGATAATGATGCGGAAGGCTGAACCGTATCTGCGGTAAAAATCATTTAAATCCGGCAGGTCTGATGAAATGCAGCTGCCGGACTTGAAAAGCCGTAATTCGCAACCCAATTGCGAGTCCTGACCAATCAGGAGGACTTTTCAATAATGCTATGCCCTATCGATAATACCGAGCTTGTCATGACCGACCGGCAGGGAATTGAAATCGACTATTGCCCGAAATGCCGGGGTATCTGGCTGGATCGCGGTGAGCTGGACAAGATTATTGAGCGTTCCGCGCCTGCAGAACCGGTACGCGCTGCGCCACAGGATGATTATCGCGCCGACAAGCATGACCGTGACCGCGATTATGACCGCCGCGGACATGATGATTATAAACACGGCCAGCCTTACCGTAAAAAGAAATCGCTGCTGGGTGAATTGTTCGATTTCTGACGGCGTTAGCCTTCTGCATATTAAAGCCTGCACCGGTGATTCCGGTGCAGGCTTTTTAATTTGGCAATCCGGTTTTGAATTCTGCTGGGCGGTATAGTCCGGCACGAAACCTATAGCATTTAGTATTATTGTCGCATTTTATTCATGTTTTATAACAAGATAAGGAATTTTCTTCCTGTACAGCACTTGTCGGAAAATCAATTCGGCACAGCGTTTTTGCATTGCCGGAAATAACGCTCTCGTGTAAAAGGTGACTTTAATTCACATCTTTACCTGTCTTTGCTTAGACCTCTGCTTTTGCTGACTTAGTGATCGTTCCGGCCCGGGCATTTTCATTGTTGCACAGGCTACCATGCCTGAACCTGTTTAAACGACACTGAGAGCACGCCGATGTTGGCACCGTTTCTGATCATGCTGCGCGAAGGGCTTGAAGCCGCGCTTCTCACCAGCATTATTGCTTCCTATCTGAACAAGACCGGACGCTCGTCCTATATGCCCGCTGTCTGGATCGGGATTTTTCTGGCGATTGCGCTGTCTTTTCTGGCTGGTGCTGCCTTGCAGATTATCAGCGCGGAATTTCCGCAAAAAGTGCAGGAGCTGTTTGAGGCCGTTGTCGGTTTCATTGCCGTTATCGTGCTGATGTCCATGGTACTATGGATGAAGAAAGCTGCGCGCTCCCTGAAGGATGAATTGCAGCATTCCGTTGAACATGCCTTTGCAGCCAAGTCTGCCACATGGGCGCTGATCGGCATGGTATTTTTCTCGGTTGCCCGTGAAGGACTGGAATCCGTGTTCTTTCTGCTGGCGATTTTCCAGCAGAGCGAAGGCTATGCCGCGCCGCTCGGTGCATTTTTAGGGCTGGCCGTTTCCGCCGTTCTCGGCGTGCTGATTTATCATGGCGGTTTGCGTCTCAATCTGCGCCTGTTCTTCCGCTGCACCGGTATTCTGATCATTTTCGTGGCTGCAGGTCTGCTGTCCGGTTCTCTGCGCAATCTGCATGAGGCCGGTATCTGGAATTATCTGCAGACACCGGCATGGGATCTGAGCCATGCATTACCGCTGTCTTCACCGCTGGGCACCTTGCTGTCCGGTTTGCTCGGCTATCATGAAACACCGGCTCTTGGTGAAGTGATCGCCTATTTCGTCTTTCTGTTTGTTGCTCTGGCCATTTATCTGCGGCCGGTTCCTGCACAAAAAACCGCTGCTGCTTAAGAGGCTATGATGAGTGATAATCCATCCACCCCTTCATCAGGCCTGATGAAACTGGCTGTTGCCGGTTCTGCCGTTCTCGCAGTGGCTGCCGGCGGTCTGTTTTACTATGCGACAGTGAACAAACATCAGAGCAATGATGACAAGCTGATCCGGATTGAAGTCGGCGCAAAAGCCTGTGATCCGATGGATCTGACTTTGCCATCCGGTCATCACAGTTTTGAAATTCATAACCGTTCCGACCGCACTGTCGAATGGGAAATTCTCGACGGTGTCATGGTTGTTGAAGAACGGGAAAATATCATTCCCGGTATGAAATCCGTTTTGCGCGCGCAATTATTGCCGGGTGAATATGAGATTACCTGTGGTTTGCTTTCCAATCCGCGTGGCAAGCTGACAGTTACACCGTCTGAACATTCCGAAGCCTCTGCCGCTGCCAAGCCGGATATCCGCGCCTTTATCGGCATGTTGTCGGAATATAAAGTGTTTCTGGCGATGCAGAGCAATGCCGCGATTAAAGGAGCTGAGGCTTTACAGGCCGCTCTGGCTGCCGGTGATGTGCAGGCTGCACGCAGTGCATTCTTGCAGACGCGTGAAGCTTATGAACGCACTGATGTGCTTTCCAGCCGTTTCTCTGATCTTGCATCCAAAATCGATCCTGTGGCCAGCTATCTGGAAAAACGTGAAGACGATCCGGCATTTACCGGCTTCCATCGTATTGAATATGGTCTGTGGGAAAAGAACAGCACGGCAGATCTGGAGCCGGTTGCCACTCAGCTGAGCGCTGATCTGACTGAGCTGAAAGAGCGCCTTAAAACCGCAAAGCTGACACCGGATATGCTGCTGCGCAATGTTGCAGCCTATCTCAGTCAGCAGGCTGAAGGCACAGTGATTGCCGGTGACAATGCCTATTCGCATCTGGACCTGCGCGATATGCAGGCGCGTCTGGACGGGGCAGAGAAAATTCTGACCCTGTTGCAGCCTTTGAGTGAAAAACCGGCTGAAACCGAGACCAAAGCAGCACTGTCCGCCTTGCAGGATTTGCGTCAGCAACTGACCGTTCTGGCGGCAAGCAATCCGGAACGCACTTATACCGAAATTGATGAGGCAACCCGCCGCACACTGGCCGATAAAACCAAAACACTGAGCCAGAAAATAACCGCACTGATGTCAGCAATCGGACTGGAGTAAGTGATGAAAAAAGTGACTGACGACCGCAAACTCTCTGCCAACCGCCGCAATGTCCTGAAAGGCTTGGGGCTGGCATTGGGCAGCACTATGACTGCAGGCTATGCGCAGGCAGCGGCGGCTCCGGCGGAACATCACGTGACGGATGCACCGGTCGGCAGCAATGGTTTTCATCAGCGTCAGCCTTTTTACGGCATTCATCAGTCGGGTATTACCAATGCCCGTCCTGCCCATGGTCTGGTCGCTTCATTTGATGTGCTGGTTAAAACACCGGATGATCTGGAACGGCTGTTCCGCACGCTCACACAGCGCATTGCCTTTCTCTCACAAGGCGGCACGCCACCTGAATTAGACCCTAAATTACCGCCTGCGGATTCCGGTATTGTCGGCCCTGAAATCCGGCCGGATAATCTGACGATTACTGTGGGTCTGGGTGACAGCTTGTTTGAGCATCATCCGTGGTTGCAGCCGCATAAGCCGAAGCTGTTGCAGCGCATGACCAAATTCCCGAATGATGCTCTGGTGGCAGATTTGTGCCACGGCGATCTTTCATTGCAATTCTGTGCCAATACGCCGGACACCAATATCCACGCTTTGCGCGATATTCTCAAAACCATGTCTGATCTGGTGTTTCTGCGCTGGAAGCAGGAAGGTAATGTGCCGGTTATCCCGCCTTCACCGGATGGCGAAGTTGAAAGCGCGCGCAATTTCCTTGGTTTCCGTGACGGTTCCGCCAATCCGGATTCCGGCGATAAAGGCCTGATGAACAAGCTGATTTGGGTGGGTGAGGCCCATCAGGAACCGGAATGGGCTGCAAACGGCTCCTATCAGGCTGTGCGTATTATTCGTAATTTTGTGGAGCGCTGGGATCGCACGCCGCTGCAGGAGCAGGAGCAGATTTTCGGCCGCAAAAAACTTTCCGGTGCGCCGATGGACGGCACTAAAGAAAGTCAGGTTCCAGATTACAGCAAAGACCCTGAGGGCAAAGTCACGCCGATGGATGCGCATATCCGTCTGGCTAATGACCGCAGCCATGCCGCACAGAAAAATCTCATCCTGCGCCGTCCGTTCAACTATTCCAACGGCGTTACAAAATCCGGTCAGCTGGATCAGGGGCTGCTGTTTATCTGCTATCAGGCTGATCTGGAACAGGGCTTTATTGCCGTACAGCGCAAACTCGATGGTGAACCGCTGGAGGAATATATCAAACCGGTCGGCGGTGGTTATTTCTTCATTCTGCCAGGCGCAGTGAATGAAAAGGATTATCTCGGCCGCACTCTGGTGGAAGCCATCCGCAATCATCCCGCCAATAAGGCCTAAAAATTCTCACACATTTGCCGGACATCCGGAATGATGACCGGCAAGTGTTTCTTTAAACTGAAAGCATACCAAAAGGACGTCTGTAATGAAGTTTGGATCTTTACTTGCCGCCTCGGTTCTTGCCTCGTGCCTGTCATTTCAGGCTTTTGCGCAGGGTACCACTTATGATCTCGTTGAACCGCTGGCAGAATATAAAATCTATGTCAGTGAAAAAGCGCAGAAGCTGGAAGAAGATACCAAAACCTTCACCGATGCGGTTAAAGCCGGTGATGTGGAAAAAGCAAAGTCTCTGTTTGCTTCAACCCGCCTGAGCTATGAAGCGATTGAGCCGATTGCTGAATTGTTCAGCGATCTGGACGTATCAATCGACAGCCGTGCGGATGACTGGGAAAAGGCAGAGCAGGATCCGGGCTTTACCGGTTTCCACCGTATTGAATACGGCCTGTGGGAAAAGAACTCGACTGAAGATCTGGCACCGGTTGCCGACAAGCTGATGGCCGATGTGAGCGAGCTGAACAAGCGTATTGCTGATCTGACGTTCCCGCCTGAAAAGGTTGTCGGTGGTGCAGCTGTTCTGATGGAAGAAGTCGCAGCCACTAAAATCTCCGGTGAAGAAGACCGCTACAGCCATACCGATCTTTGGGATTTCAAAGGTAATTTCGACGGTTCCCGCAAGATTTTCGATCTGGTTCGCCCATTGATCGAAGAAAAAGAAGGTGAGTTCACCAAGAAAGTGGATGAGAACTTCAATACCGTTTCGCAGACCCTTGATAAATACAAGGAAGGCGACGGCTATCAGAGCTATGACAAGCTGACTGAAGCAGACCGTAAGGTTCTTTCCATTGCTGTGAACACGCTGGCAGAAGACCTCTCCACGCTGCGCGGCAAGCTCGGCCTGAACTGATCTGATAATTATTAAAAGAAAACGCCGGATACTTTTCAGAGTATCCGGCGTTTTTTATTTGCACTGACTGATTGTGATTGGTTGTTCTGCCGTTGTGCCCAGCTCATGGCATTCACCATTGGCACAGAGTTTCCAGCCACTCACCGTTTCACCCGATGCAGCCAGAGTAATTTCTCTGCGTGGCGGGATTTTTGGTACATAATGATACCAGCCGTCCCGCAGAACCGCATCCTCCGGCGGCTCCATACCGGCACCGGAGCCCTGTATGCGAGCTTCGGTGAGCACAAAGCCTGCCGGTGTTATCTGCCAGTCTTCCTGCCACGGTATTTTCTCGACACTATGTGTCCACTGCAGCATGAAGGATGTGGTTGCTATCCGCAGCACACCGGCTGCGGATAGCGCACAAAGTGCCATCAGGCTGCTTTCAGTTGCGGCTCTCTGGTATTCCACCAGTGCCACAGCAGGAAGGCGACACAGGCCGCAAAGCCGATCTCATCGCTGAGCGGATAAGTTGCCAGCATCAGTGCAGCCGCAGCAAATGCCCAGACGCGTTCCCAGATTTTGAGATGTCCGCGAAGGTAGCCGATAGCTGCTGCACCCCACATCACAATGCTGAGCAGCGCTTTACCGATCATATAGACCACCGCAGGCCAGAAACCCATGCTTGCTGCCAGCGGGCCGCCATCCTGCAACATGATGACAGGTGCATAAACCGCCATAAACGGTACAGCAAAACCGGCAACCGCAATACGTACGGCCTGCATCCCGATTTTCATGCCGGACTCTTTCGCAATCGGTGCGGCAGCAAATGCAGCCAGCGCTACCGGTGGTGTCAGATCCGCCATGATCCCGAAATAGAACACGAACATATGCGAGACCAGCAACGGCACATCCAGCATCAGCAGGGCAGG
>JAIRVW010000111.1 GCA_031253705.1 Brucellaceae bacterium | reverse complement strand
AGGATGCAGCGCCCAGACTACGCAAGGCCGGTTCAATAACAGCCGGTATTGACAGGCCTGCAACCTGAAACAGGATGCCGGCAAAACAGGACAGCACGAGCGGATTTTGCAATAATTGTTTCAAAAGCTGCATTCCGTTCAGCTTCACCGATCCGTAGCGGGAAAAAACCAAAACACAGAGGATATTGACCGTCGGGACAATTGCGGCATTACAAATGGCAGCCAGAGCAATACCCTGACTACCGAACAAGCCGGCAACCAGAGTGACGCCGACATAATTGTTGAATCTGATGCTGCCCTGAAAAACAGACGTAAAAGCAGGGCCGTCAATCCGCATCACCGGCCTTAGCGCTACGACAATGCCTGCAACAATCACCGTCGACACAATCAATGTGAGTGCAAGCCCGCTGACCGGAACAGAATTAAGCTGTGCCGTGGCTAATCCATGAAAAAACAACGAGGGCAGAAGGATAAAATAACCCAGTTTCTCCGCCTGCGCCCAGAAACTCTCTGCCAGAAACCGCCGCTTTGCCAGAAAAATACCAAGGCCGATCAGTAATATAATCGGTATGAGGGTCTGCAAAACCGCAACAACCATATCAGTCAATCTCAGAACGCAATGAAATATTCTTTTAATGATGCATATTCTTATTCTGCATCAAATGCGATGCCTGTTTGTTTTCCGGCATATTTAAAATAATTTGCGAAGTAAATCATCCCGACAATTTCTGCACCCGTTCCTGACTTAGCATCCACTGTCTCCGGACAATCTGTGCGTCATTCGAACGCTGGGATATACGCCTATAGTTTACGGAATTTGCCGGATTTCGCTGGCATTCTTAACAGAGGCAAGTATCCGCCCGCGGATCAGCCCGCTCACCGGTCGGATCAGATACCAGTACGGCGTAAATTTAAACCGACTGGCAAAATCAGGACAAAAAACCCGCGTTTCTGTCTCAAGCTTAGTCGTGCCGTCCGGTTGTAACATTGCCGAAAAACTCAAAACCAGTTTTGCCACGCCCGCCATATCAAAGTGACGATAGGCCTGACCGTCAGCAACCGGAATGAGTCCGAAATCCAGCCTCCAGAACCTGCCGATAAGGCCATATGCCAAGGCATGTTCCTGCTGCTCAAGCAATACAAAATTGTGCAAGCCGAAGGCCGGTTGAGGCTCTGCCTGCTGGTTTTGAAAATACCTGCCGATACGCATTGGCAATTCCCGCAACCCGATCATCCGGCGAAAAAACGGATCACCCTCAGGCTGATACTCTGCCGCAGCACGAATAACAGTGGCTGGCAATGCCTGCACTGAGCAGGAATGTATTTCTCTGAAACTATATTCCGGAAGATAATGATCTGTCAGCTTCATCTGCGCACCGCTGTTTACCGGCAAACCTATAGACGCGCTTCAGGGGCAGCACAATTCACCCCCGCTCACGATAAAAAGAGGACGCAGCCCGAATATCAAACGGGCTGCGTATCTTGATAATGATCAGCGCTCCGCGCCGTTGCCACCGGCTGCAAGGTAGCGTTCTGCCAGACGCGCCCAAAGGGCAGAACCGACAGGCAAATTGGCATCATTGAAGTTATATTTCGGGTTATGCAGCACAGCAGAATCCACACCATTGCCGAGACGCAGGAAGCTGCCAGGCTTATGCTGCAGGAAATACGCGAAATCTTCGCTGCCCGGGATCAGCGGGCAGGTTGAAACCTTGGCATCACCGATCAGCTCACGCGCAACTTCGGTTGCAAAAGCAGTTTCCGCATCGGAATTGACCACGACCGGATAGCCCAGCTCATATTTGATCTCGGCTGTCGCGCCATAGGCAGCCACATGCTGCTCAGTCAGTTCACAAACGCGTTTTTGCAACAATGCGCGGATGGTTGGGGAGAAAGAGCGGATGCTCACAGCCAGATCAACATCATCCGGAATAACATTGGATGCTTCGCCGCCGTGAATTGTGCCGACAGTAATCACCGCTGTTTCAGTCGGATCAACATTGCGGGCAACAACTGTCTGCAGAGCCATCACCAGACTGCAGGCGACCATGACCGGATCAACGGTCAGGTGCGGACGGGAAGCGTGACCGCCTTTGCCGATAACTTTAATATAGGCTGTATCTGCTGCCGCCATGATCGGGCCGGAACGGGTGAGAACTGTACCTTCCGGAGCGCCCGGATGGTTATGCAGACCAAAAATCGCATCGCACGGAAAACGTTCAAACAGACCATCTGCGATCATTGCCTGCGCACCGCTGATTTCACCGGCTTCTTCTGCCGGTTGAAACACCAAAGTGACAGTGCCGTTGAAATTTTTAGTGCGTGCCAGATGTTCAGCCGCGCCAAGCAGCATGGTTGTATGACCATCATGGCCGCAGGCATGCATTTTACCCGCCACTGTACTTGCATAAGGCAGGCCGGTTTTTTCCAGAATTGGCAGCGCATCCATATCTGCGCGGATAGCAACGCTGCGACCGCCTGTACCAACCGTCAGCCGTCCAACAACACCGTGGCCGCCAACATTACGGGTAACCTCATAACCCCAGCTTTCCAGCTTATCAGCCACATAGGCTGCGGTCTTTTCTTCTTCAAAAGACAGCTCTGGATTGGCATGGAGATGATGACGGATTTCTTCCAATGCGCTGCGGCGTGGTTCAAGATCGGCGATACGGGCGAAATTATCGGACTGTGTCATGGTCTGCTCCCGTTATCAGAACGGGATCTCCTGTATTGGTTATCGGCAGGCATGCTGCATTGCGGTCATAGACTCAAACTACTGCACTATATATGCAAAACACGCCGGTTTTGTCTCCGGCGTGTTGTTTTTCATCAGATAAAACGGCTGAGGAAGCTGCGGGTACGCGGATGCTGAGGGTTTTCGATCACCTCTTGCGGTGTTCCCTCTTCAACCACCTTACCGCCGTCCATGAAGATCACACGGTCTGCAGCTTCACGGGCAAAGCCGATTTCATGGGTCACCACGATCATCGTTTGTCCCTGATCGGCGAGACTGCGCATTGTGGTCAGCACCTCACCCACCAGTTCCGGATCAAGCGCGGAAGTCGGCTCGTCGAACAAGATAAGCTTCGGCTTCACAGCCAGTGCACGAGCGATTGCAACACGCTGTTGCTGACCGCCGGAAAGCTGGCGCGGATAGGCATTGATCTTGTGGGACATACCGACTTTCGCCAGCAGATCCTTTGCCGTCTCAATGGCCTCGCTTTTGCTACGACCATGCACACCGACCGGCGCCTCAATCACATTCTGCAAAACAGTCATATGCGGATAGAGGTTGAACTGCTGGAACACCATGCCGATCTGGCTGCGTTGTTTGGCGATAGCGCGGTCTGACAAAGGCAGCAGGCGGTCGTTTTTATACTTATAACCGATCTGCTGCTCATCAACAAAAATCGAACCTTTATCGATGGTTTCAAGCCGGTTGATGCAGCGCAGGAAGGTGGATTTTCCCGAGCCGGAAGGGCCGAGAATAACCACGACCTCACCGGAGCGCACTTCCAAATCAATGCCGCGCAGCACTTCAATGCCGTGAAATGCCTTGTGCACATTATGAGCATGAACAAGAGGTTTTTGCATATTGGCTGTCTTATCCATCATGCATTCTCCTCTATCTTAGCCGGCGCTTCGTCTTTGACCGCATCACCGCGTTCGCCACGGTTGTAATGACGTTCAATCGCGCTTTGTCCGATATTCAGCACGGAAGTGATCAGCAGATACCATACAACAGCAACCAGCAGCATCGGGATAACCTCGAATGTGCGGTTATAGATCGACTGTACGGAATAAAGCAGATCGGCCATGGCGATCACACTGACAAGCGATGTCGCTTTAATCATACTGATCAGCTGGTTACCTGTCGGCGGCACGCTAGAACGCATTGCCTGCGGAATGATGATGCGGCGCAAAGCGCGTGCCCGTGTCATACCGAAAGCGGCTGCGGTTTCGCCCTGCCCTTTATCAACGGACAACAGACCGCCACGGATAATCTCCGCCATATAGGCCGCTTCATTCAGCGCCAGACCGACAATCGCGGCAGTCAGCGGTGTGATCAGATCATTGGTATTCCAGCTCACCAGTGTCGGGCCGAACGGAATGGCCAGCGAGATTTTCGGAAACAGGGTCGAAAGATTGTACCAGAAAATCAACTGCACCAGCAGCGGTGTACCACGGAAGAACCAGATAAACAGGTTGGACAGTGAGCTTGCCAGTCTGTCCTGCGACATGCGGGCAATAGCCAGAATAAGGCCGAGCGCCACACCGATAATCATCGCCACAACGGTCAGGCCGAGCGTAATTGTCAGCCCTTCCATAACCGTCGGATCGAAGAAATAAGCAGCAACAACAGGCCAGCCGAAATTCGGATTATTTGCAACAATAATACCGAAATCGAGCGCGACACCCAGCACAACTGCCCACAGGATCACACGTTTCAGCGGAAATGGTGCGCGTGCACGAGCAACGTCGAAACGCTCGACATCACCCGCAACTGCACCAGAGACAGACGCACTCATTGCGCGGTCTTTCCGGCGAGATTGATACCGGCTTTATCAATCATATTCTTTTCCAGACCCCATTTTTTCATGATCGTGGCATAGGTGCCGTTATCGATCAGAATCTGAATACCATCGCGGAATACTTCGCTCAGCGGTGAGTTTTTCGGCAGAACTGCACCCTGATACAGGTCGTCAAAACCGTTTTTCTGGCCGGTTGCCGCCAGTTCAAGCTGGCCATTAGACTGCTGAACAAAATAGGTCAGCGGTGCCTGAGAGGAGAAGAACGCATCGGCGCGGTTAGAGCGCACGGCCAGAATAGAGCTTGGCTGGTCATTATAAGACTGCACTTCAATCGGCTTGCCATCTGCGGTACATTTCTCATTCTGCTCTTTAATGACTTTCTCAGCCGAGCCGCCTGCCATCACAGCAATGCGCTTGCCGCATGCCGTATCCAACGAGGTAATGCCTTCCGGATTGCCATTTTTCACAGCGAAAACAACATATTCACGTACCCAGTCAACAAAATCATTGGCATCCTGTCGGGACGGAAAATCGCCGTTCGGGCCAAAACCAAGCTGATAACGTCCGGCCGAAATACCGCTCAGAACCGATGGCAAACCGCTCACAGTCGAATGGGTAATTTTAATGCCCATCAGCTGACCCAGCGCATCAGTCATGTCTGTTGCAGCACCCTCAACCTCTTTACCATTGATAATCTGGTATGGCGGGAAGGACCCGGAATTCACATCATTGATGACACCGGCTTTGATGATGTCTTCCGGCAGACGGGCGCGCAGCGCCTCATTCACTGCCTGTTCCGGAATCTTCACATCCTCAGCCAAAGCCTGTTGTGCCAAAATGCTGCCAAATACAGCAGCTGCCAGCATGGTTTTCTTCATCTCACTCTCCCAATAGTTCAGTTGGCGTAATGCACAGTTAACACTGTCACGCCTTGTTCGCATAAAACGGAAACAGTTCTTCAACGCTCAGTTTGCGTTGCAAGATGCCTTGCAAATGCAGCTCTTCTGCAAAATCATTGATCATCGCCTCATTGGCAGCGATACCGCTGACATTCCAGTTTTCCGGCAGATCCTGTGCGCATTTCAGCAGTTCATCGATCATCCATGGCGTGGTTTCGGCATATTTTCGACGCTTGGCTGTCCATACACGCTGGCTCTCATCCAGAAGATCACTCAGCTCCTGCGCTACCCACGGATGCTCGGCCAGAATTTCCGGCTTAATACCCATCAGATGCATACCCGGCACATAGCCGACATCATTGAAATAACTCAGTTCCGCACTGCGGAAATCGTCCAGCACCTGACGGAAACCGGCATTTTTGCCAAAATAACCATCCGGCATGAAGGGCGTAAATACGGCATCCAGAACACCTTCACGCAAGGCATCCATCATCGGCTGCTCACCCGGCATGGCTTCAATGCGGCCTGTCCGGCCGAAACCGTCCAGACGATCCGTCACCGGATGCGCTTCTGTCAGACGACCTGCATACCAATAGGCATCCTCAACGCCGATGCCGTGACGACGCAGGGCAGCACGCGTCCATGTATTGCCGGAATCGCGCCAGCCGGTAACACCGATTTTCTTATCCTTCAGCTGTTCAAAACTGGTGATACCGCTATCCGTACTGGTGATAACGCAACGATGGCGAAAACCGCGCATAATGAAATTCGG
>JAIRVW010000097.1 GCA_031253705.1 Brucellaceae bacterium | reverse complement strand
GCCCTGTGAGATCTGACGTGCACGATGGCTGGCAAGCAGAACCAGCTCAAAGCGGTTGTCTACCTTGTCAACGCAATCCTCAACGGTAACGCGGGCCATAGAGCGCCCCTTTCATATCTCAAACTAATTCAGGAATTCACGGTTTCAATAACGTCACTTGACACAAAAAACAAGCAAAAGCGCACAAAGCTGCGATCAATGCGCCTAAAATACACAAGAGCCGGAAACCGGACAATGCTATAAACCACCGGAATAAAAACAAAACCCTGTCAGTTTTGCACAAGAACCGCTCAAAGTGCCTGCGCAGCTCACAATTTCAAATTTTTATTGAGAACCGGAAAATGACAGAATCGCCTGCGATTTTTTTCTGGGATACGGCAATATCTGCAGCCTCGTTGCCATCACAAAAATAAATTATCTAAATCGTTTATACTCTTAGCACCTAATGAATAGTTTTCATTTATTTGATATTTGTGATATCTTAATCACACATTTTCCCTGTCTTTTACCAACAGCGCAATAAAAACAACCTGTGATTGCTTGCCTTTCTGCACATGCGCCTTAGAACGCAGAATAGGAGAGGCTTTTTTCAAAAATAAAAATTGAAAAGTGCGGACGATTAATCAGCATTCTATTATTTGCTGAAGAATGGATAATTATCAAAATGTTTGATTCACGCGAAAAAATCGCGCTTTTTATCGATGGCGCCAATCTTTACGCTGCATCGAAGACGCTCGGCTTTGATATTGATTACCGCAAATTGCTGAAAGCTTTTCAAAAGCGCGGATACTTGCTGCGTGCTTATTACTATACTGCTCTTGTTGAAGATCAGGAATATTCTTCCATCCGCCCGCTGATCGACTGGCTTGATTATAACGGCTATAAAGTCATCACCAAGGCAGCAAAAGAATTCACTGACGCAACCGGCCGTCGTAAAGTCAAAGGCAATATGGATATCGAACTTGCTGTCGATGCCATGCAGCTGACCGAAACCGTGGATCATTTTGTGATCTTCTCCGGCGATGGTGACTTCCGCTGCCTCGTGGAAGCTCTGCAGCGTCGCGGCCGTAAAGTGAGCGTTGTTTCAACCCTCACCACCCAGCCGCCAATGATTTCCGATGAACTGCGTCGTCAGGCAGATCATTTCCTTGATCTGGTAACCCTGAAGCCGGAAATCAGCCGCGAAACCAATGAGCGCCCTGCGCGCCGTTTTGAAGAGGAAGAAGAGCTGTACTAAGCTCTTCTGACCACCTTGCTTTATCCGGAACCATCCAGAGATTGCGCCTTTTGCCCCCGCCTCCACGATTTTATTCAGGTCTGGCGGGGCAATGAGCCTTCATGGCATAATGCTCCGGTTCCGGCTTTTCTGCCAACGGATCCGCAAGACAGCGCCAGCGCTGCCTGCACCACAAGTCTGCCCGCTTATCCTGAGCGTGTCCGCCTGCTGATTATCGGCCTTGCACCGGGACTACGTGGCGCCAACCGTACCGGACGACCGTTTACCGGTGACTATGCCGGTGACCTGCTCTACTCCACTTTAAAAGAATATGCCTTTGCGCAAGGTACATTTGAAGCGCGGCCGGATGATACGCTGACATTGAATGATTGTGCGATCGTCAATGCAGTGCGCTGTGTACCGCCGGAAAACAAGCCGACCAGTTCTGAGATCAATACCTGCCGTCAGTTTCTGTCGCCGTTCATTACCGGCCTGCCTCATCTGCAGGCAATCGTGACACTTGGCACCATTGCTCATCAATCGACAATCCGCGCACTTGGCCAGCCGGTTTCGAAACATAAATTCGGCCATGGCTTGCAGACCGAAATCGGCAATTTACGGATTTTCTCCAGCTATCACTGCTCACGCTACAACACCAATACCGGCGTTCTGACCGATGCGATGTTCCGCAGCGTGTTCAAAAATGTGCGCGATTATCTGAATCAAAATCAGCGCTGACTATAACCTGAAACGAAAAGCCCCGCTCAGAGCGTGTCGCGTTTAATCACACCCACTGCGCTCGCTCTGATTTCTTAATTGGCCGCATGTTCGCGAGCGCTAAATGAAACATTTAGCTGCGACATGCTCAGGCCAGACAGGGCTTTGTATTTATCCGCGATCACGCAGCAAACGCGATTTTTCGCGGTTCCAGTCGCGGTTCTTTTCCGTCTCGCGCTTATCATGCAGCTTCTTACCGCGTGACAGAGCAATCTCGAGTTTCACACGGCCGCGATCATTAAAATACAGCTTCAACGGCACGACTGTCATGCCTTCGCGCGCGATGGAATTGGCCAGCCGCACAATTTCTCTCTGGCTCAGCAGCAATTTACGCAAACGCCGCGGATCATGATTGAAACGGTTACCCTGCGTATATTCCGGAATATAGGAATTGATCAGCCAGAATGCATCATTCTCATAGCTGGCATAGCTTTCAGCAATATTGGCCTGATTGGCACGCAGAGATTTCACTTCCGTTCCGGATAAAACCAGACCGGCCTCAATAACTTCGAGGATCTCGAAATTATAACGCGCTTTGCGGTTTTCAGCGATGATTTTGCGTGCAGGTGCATTTTTTTTCGTATTCATGGCAGCAATATATATCTGATCCGCAACTTTACCAGAGCATTTCCGGCTTAAACTGAAGCAAACTCAACATAAAAAGCCTGCCGGTTCATAAATGAATGTACCGGCAGGCTTTAGATGATTTGCAGCCAAATATACAGCTTAAACTGCTTACCCTTGATGCTGCCCCAGATCAGGCAGCAAGCAAGCCCGCATGACGCAGTGCCGCATCAATTTTCGCCTCAGTTTCCGCTTCCACCGGCATTAATGGCAGACGCAGATGATTGGTAATGCGTCCGGTCCGTGCCAGAGCATATTTTACACCGGACGGGTTCGGCTCCATAAACAATGCCTTATGCAGCGGCATCAGACGATCCTGAATTGTCAGCGCGGTTGCATAATCACCGGCCAGACAGGCTTCCTGAAACTGCGCGCACAAACGCGGTGCAATATTGGAGGTCACAGAAATACAGCCACGGCCGCCATGCGCATTGAAACCAAGCGCCGTTGCATCTTCACCCGACAGCTGGATGAAATCCGCTCCGCAGGTCGCACGCTGTTCTGATACGCGCTCGATCTTACCGGTCGCATCTTTAACGCCGACAATATTCTTATGGTCGCGTACCAATGCGCCCATTGTTTCCGGTGTCATATCAATGATTGAGCGTCCCGGAATATTATAAATCACCAGCGGAATAGAAATTGCTTTGGCAACTGCGGAGAAATGCGCGTAAAGCCCGCGCTGGTTCGGCTTATTATAATAAGGTGTTACCACCAGAACCGCATCTGCCCCTGCACCTTCAGCATGCTGCGCCAGCTCAATGGCTTCCACCGTATTATTGGAACCGGCACCGGCTATAATCTGTGCGCGGCCTTTTGCTTCCTCAACGCAAACCTCAATCACCCGTTTATGCTCATCATGGGACAGTGTCGGTGTTTCGCCGGTTGTGCCGACAGGCACAAAACCATGCGTTCCCTCTTCTATCTGCCAGTTAACAAGGCCACGGAACGCTTTTTCGTCAAATGCACCCTGTTCGGTAAAAGGTGTGACGATAGCCGTGATTGAGCCCTTCAGCATCGGGTACTCCCAAAAAAATTGCCTGAGTTTTAAATGAATGACATGCCGGTTGATGTGCCGGAGCATGCTGTTTATTGCAGCCCGCCTGTCAGCCGCCGCCTTATCAGGCTAAGGTTGAATGGCAGGTATTCAGCACCGCATATATGATCTTCTCAAACATACAGCTTATAAGAATATTATCCGGACAGCTCCAATCAAACATGGAATGCAGGAAATACTCTGCTTTTTATATTACGCATTATCCAACGCAAAACCGGTTCCCGTTTTTGGCTCGCAAATGCTTTTAATTCAACACAAAAGTCATGGCTTTGCCATCCATACCGGCCTTATTGCCGTATACAGAATGATGCCGCCACCACCTGCTTGTGAAAAGTGCTGCACCATAGTCCCGCAAAACTGCAGCAGCAAGCAATTTTACACAATTTCATTGTTAAATCATCGCTATGATAAAAATATATAATCATATCGTCGATATGACGAATGATTTTATACAGAGCGACGAATCCGGCAAATCAAAGTCACTCCCCCAAGGTGACTTTTAAGCCTATGAACACCAGCCAATACCGGCAAAATTGCGGCGCAACCCATGCGCTGTTGGCCTGACCTGATGCCAGCAGAGCACCGCTCTGACCTGAAGGGTATTTCAGGTAAGGCTTCATTAACAATCCTTTCACAGATATGAATTATAATCCGTCATTAAGAAGACCGGCAGCATCAGACAGCCTATTGCGAACCTCTGACCATAAAGAACAAACTTTCTTTAACTCTCAGTTTTTACTCGAATATCTTAGAATCCTGCCTTAAAATTGCTTCAACAGAGTTATA
>JAIRVW010000063.1 GCA_031253705.1 Brucellaceae bacterium | reverse complement strand
ATCGCCGCTTTGCAGTGCATGAAGGATTTCTCCGTGGCGATGCGGGGCACGGCTTGTGCCGGCGCTGAGCAAAGCCCAGCGCGCTTCCCAGAAAAACGGACTGCGGCGCAGCCACAGGCTTTCGATAAAGCTTAAAAGCAATTGCGAGCGGGAAGCACGGTAAAGTTCCAGCATAAAATCTGTATCGGCCTGACGTACGCCCGCAGGGTCTCCGGCAATACGAGCCGTTTCATGTGCGGCAACAAGAGTACTGAGCCTTGTATAATCAGATGCCGTCAGATGCGGTGCGGCGAGCCGGAGTGCCAGAGGCTCCAGCTGCAGGCGCATTTGCGTCAGTTCCTGAAATTCCTGACGGGTGAGACGCGGCACAATGGCAGTGCCTGAAGGTGTTGCATCCAGGGCGCGCTCATTGATAAGGCGACGTAGCGCTGCCCGCACCGGCATCGGGCTGAGGGATAAAGTGGCGCAGACCCCGCGGATGGATAATTTGTCAGCGGGCGAGAAAGAGCCGTCAATAATTGCCCGTTTGATATGCTGATAGGCTTCTTCTTCCAAAGCACCGGAAGCGGCAGGTTGAGGCATCTTGTTTTTATCAGGCATATTATCATCCGTTTCAGGCTGCGGGATCTCTCTCGCAGCAATCTGGGCATATTTAGTGCATCAGAGCCGCTCTGGATGCAACAAACTCTTCCACCGCGCTAGTAAAGCGAACCAGATCCTGATCAGTGACCGGCAGGCTCAGTGCTGTCATACCACGGCGGGCGATATAAATACCGGCATCAAGCATATCAAAGAAGAACAATTCTTTCAGCGCTTCTTCCCGCGCATCTGACGGATAGGGTGCGGTCACATCGCCCGTGCGAAAATGCGGTGTCGCCAGCGAGCCCAGCCCTGCAAACTGCAATGGTACAGCTGCCTTCTGACAAATCTGATTGAGCGTATGGCGCAGCTTCCCGCCTTTTTCATAGAGTGCATCTGCGGCTTCTGCCGTGAAAATATCCCGCATTGCGGTGATGCCTGCGGCCATGGTCATAACATTATTGTTGAATGTGCCCGCATGCGAAACTTTTGCAGCAAACAGATCCATGATTTCCTGAGAGCCGCCAAAAGCACCAAAGCTCATGCCGCCGCCGATCTATTTACCAAGCGTCGTCAGATCAGGCCGGATATCCAGACGTTGCTGCATACCGCCGCCGCTCATGCGCGAGGTCATCACCTCATCGAAAATCAACAAGGCGCCGGTTTCCCGTGCAGCTTTGGCAATCGCATTGAGGAAGTCTTTTTGCGCCGGAATACAGCCGCCGCTGCCAAGCATCGGTTCCACAATAACAGCTGCCAGCTTATCCCCCGCTGCACGGATTGCGGCAACAGTGCCTTCCGTATCATTGTAATCGCACAGGCGAACGGGGAAAGGTGCAGTAATCGGGCTGCTGCCGGTGACCGGAAAATAAAGCAGACTGCCATGATAGCCGCCACGAAAGGCAATAATATCCGTGCGGCCGGTGGCAACGCGGGCAATGCTCAGCGCAATCAGATTGGCCTCGGTGCCGCTATTGGTGAAACGGATTTTATCAACAGACGGAAAACGGGCGCATAAAATCTTTGCGAGCTCCTGCTCAGCCTCACCCACTGCTGCCAGACTGATGCCGCGTGCCATGGCCTGATGCAGCGCCTGATGAATGCGCTGTTCCGTATGACCGAAAAGACCGGCCGTATATTCACCGCACAGGTCGAGATAATCGTGGCCGTCCACATCGCGCAAATATGCGCCTTCACCGCAGGTCATAGCAGTCGGGAAGGGGGCGTAGGACAGCACTGTGCGGGTATTGCCACCCGGCAAAACTTCCAGAGCCTGCCGATGCAATTGCTGGCTGCGCGGGCGTTTCTGCGTGTATTTTTCCCGTGCCTCATCAAGCGCTGTTGCAAGAGAACTGTTGTGGCCGGTGATATAGCTTGTCATTTTTATGATCCCATTAATATAATTTTTGTGATCACATTTTATGTATTTTGAGATGTTGTCAAGAGCAGTACATTTGAGAAATCGTCTGTGCGCTGCACATTTGCGACGGTAATTCCTGCCATTGACGTTATTTATTTCCATAAAACGCAGCATTATGTTTTGCTATAAATGTTCCTGAGGCCGGACAAAGTCTGTCTCACGATCCGGTTGAGGAGCCGGATTAACGGAACATGATAATAAAAAGATACGGTTCTGTGTCTGATACCGGAGCCGGAACGGGGCAATTATATTCGCCTGACAGCCAATGATTTCTTTGAAATCCGCGATGAGTATCATGCGGAAATAATGTCTGTGAGCCTAAGCTACGCAGCAGCAATCTTGCTGTGCCTTTTTCAAAGGAAAATCATGTCTGCAGGTACCGGCAACGACCGGATAAGAGAGGTGGAACATGAAATTGAAACTGATCACTTTGCTGGCGGCGGGAACCGCTTTGTTCGCCGGTCAGGCTCTGGCTGAAAAGATCAATATTGCGGTCGAGGGGGCTTATCCGCCGTTCAGCTATGTTGATAATGCGGGTAAGCCGGTAGGCTTTGATGTCGATATTGCCGAGGCGTTGTGTACGCAAGCGAAACTCGATTGCAATATTGTGACACAGGAGTGGGACGGGCTTATTCCGGGGCTGAATGCGAAGAAATATTCGGCCATTGTTGCATCGATGACAATTACTGATGAGCGTCGTCAGGTCGTGGATTTTACCGACAGCTATTACCGTTCACCGGTGCGTTTTATGGCGGCTAAAGGTGCTGAATTCGACTTCGCCAAAGGCGGACTGCGCGGCAAGGTCATCGGCGTGCAGAGCGGTACAGTTTATGACAAATGGCTGGCGGAAACCTATCCGGATGCCGAAGTTCGCAGCTATCCTTCCACAGAAGAGCACAATGCCGATCTGATGTCCGGCCGTGTTGATCTGGTTGTGACCGATGCTCTGGCCTTGCTC
>JAIRVW010000042.1 GCA_031253705.1 Brucellaceae bacterium | reverse complement strand
CGTTCCAAACGCCATTCCCATAGACACGTCAATGCAGCTCTCTTTATCGGCAGACCTAATACTGCTGACACGAGATATGATATAGAGAAGCAAGCGATGTTTTAACGCTCTTACCTCATAAACTGAAGGGTGAGGAGGAAAAGCAATCGATTAAGTATCGATTGCCCGACGAACAGTTCAAATCCTGCCCCCGCAAACAAATCTCCTCAAAACAAGTAAAACCACGATCCAGACGCCATTCCCATAAACGCGTCAATGCAGCTCTGTTTATCGTGCGGACCTAATACTGCAGACCCGAGATATGAAATAGAGAAGCAAACAGTTGCTAGACAATCTCACCTCATCAAACTCAGAACCTGAAGGGGGAGGAGGAAAAGCAAGCGATTAAGTATCAATTCCCCGACAAACGGTGATAAATCCTGCCAGAAATACGCAGGCCAGAGCCACATCAAAACATAAAAGAGGGCAGGGGAGAGGGAAACGCGTGCACGTTTATTTTGTAATGAGTAACAACATCACAGTAAACGCTCCTGATGCAAACTGCCTTCAAGGCGTAACAGAGCCTCTTTCTTCCAAAGACCGCCGCTAAAGCCAGTCAACCTACCATCCGAACCGATAACACGGTGACACGGAACAATAATCGAAATCGGATTCAACGCATTAATACGACCATAAGCTCGTGCACTGCCAATATGACCAGCGCGTTCGGCAAGCTCTCCATAAGTAACAGTGGTGCCATAAGGTACTTTGGCTAATTCCGTCCATGCATTCTTCTGAAAATCAGTTCCAATGGGGGAAAGCGGAAGATCAAACGCACGTCTTTCCCGGGCAAAATACTCATGAATTTGTTGTTCGACATGCCTGATAGCAGCATCGTCATAATGTGTGACTGTTATGCGTGTTTTTGCAGAGTGAATGCGGCTGTCATTGTCAAAATCAAGCCGCATCACTGCGCCCTGATCATTCACGATAACAATCAGCTCGCCAATGGGCGTTTTGATTTTCCCTGAATAGAACCGCTCAGTCACTTTGACTTCCTGTTATAATTGTGTAGTTCAAATGAAGATGATAGCGCTTTATCTCACTTTGATGACAGATATATGGAACGACAGAGGCTGGAATAACAGATACGGTCTAAAGTCTGCGCCCGATGCGGGACAGCACAATAACCGGTAAAATCCCGATAACAACGATAGTCAGTGCTGCAATTGAGGCCTCTTCATAAGTCCCGCGTGCTGCTTCTCCGTAAAGATGGGTTGCCAATGTTTCCACATTGAGTGAGCGCAGCAGTAAAGTTGCCGGAAGTTCTTTCACACAATCGACAAAGACCAGCAGTGCTGCCGCACTCAGCGCCGTCTTGGACAATGGCAGATGAATATGTCTGAATGTGCCGGTTGCGGTTTCTCCTAATGTCCGCGACGCTTGATCGTAGGTTACAGGGATACGGTTGAAACCTGCATCAATACTGCCGGCTGAAATCGCCAGAAACCGTACCAGATAAGCATAAATCAGCGCCGTACCAGATCCCAGCAAAAACAGGCTCACAGAGAGATTGAACCACGACATTGCATAGTGGCTGATCAGCTTGTCAGCACTACCGGTTATGATAAGCACGCCGATAGCAATGACTGTTCCGGGGGCTGCATAGCCCATGGTTGAAAAACGGAAAAACCATTGTGATGCATTGCCCGGCCGCAAGCGGATTGCATAAGCAACGATAAGGCCTGTGAGTAATGTCACAAGCGTTGCGATGGATGCGAGCGTGACAGTATTGATGATCTCGTCATAAAGACGCGGGGATATGCCTGCGAAACGCATCCGTTTCCATGCTTCGGAAGCAAGATAAATTGCCGGAAAGATGAAGCCGAGTGAAATTGGTATTGCACCGAGAATGAACAGAGCTGCTCCGTTGATACGGCTGACTTTATGCGGCGTGAAATGTTGGCTGCGTTTTGCGCTGGATGAAAAACGCTGTTTACGCCGTGCCCAGCGTTCCAGTGAAACAAGGCACACGACAATAAGCAGCAGCGCCAATGCAATTTGAGCCGCTCCCGGAAGATCGGAACGCGTGATCCATGTTGTGTAGATCGAGACAGTGAGTGTGCGTATGCCGAGAAATTCTGCGGCGCCGATATCATTCAGCGTTTCCATCAAGGCGAGGCTGATCCCGACAGCGATAGCCGGACGAGCCATCGGCAAAGCCACACGCCAGAAGATCGCATTGCGGGTGACACCTAATGTTCGTGCCGCATCAATCAGCGAAGAGGATTGTGTCAGAAACATCGCCCGTGTCGGAATATAGACATAAGGGTAGAGCACAAAGCCGAGTAACAGAATGCAGCCGGTCATTGAGCGGATATCCGGCAGGCGGAACTCGCGCGGGCTGGTATAGCCTAACAATGCCCGCAAGGCACTCTGAACAGGGCCGATCGGATGCAGAATATCGAGATAGGCATAGGCGATAATATAAGTCGGTACAGCCAAAGGCAGCAGCAATGCCCATTCGAGAATACGGCGGCCGCGAAAGTCGTAGGCAGTTACCAGCCATGCGGCAGAGGTGCCGACAACAGCGACAATAATACCAACGCCGGTCAGAAGAATGATCGTATCAACAAAAGCAACGGGTAATGTCGTGGCAAGCAGATGAGACCATAGTCCCTCAGAACCTTGAGCCGCCTGCAAGGCGAGTGCCAGTACCGGTAATAAAACCAGAAATGCGCTGACTGCGGAAAGGCAGAGCCATAAAGTTCCGGCGCGGAAAAACCGGCTTTTAGAATATGCTGGCATGATAAGGCTCGCCATTGTCCGGAGCGGTTCTGTGTGTCACGGAAAACCGCTCAGTCTCTCAGAAGAATATACAGTTATACGAATCGATGCTGTAACAGCTCTAGAGCGTATCGCGAAAAGTGTGAAACGGTTTTGGACAAGATACGCGTTAAATCAAAGAGTAAGAGCATTTCCGGCACAACGGGAGCTGCTCTTATACAAAAAAGCCGCCCTTTATGATTAAAGGGCGGCTTTTTATTTATTAGTTGTCGAAGCCGACTTTATCAACCAGCTCGCTGGCCTGTTTACGATGGCTGACAATTTCTGTCAGCGGGGTTTTGTCGATGGTCAGCTCGCCGAAGGATTTTACAATCGGATCAAGCGGCGCACCGGCTTTAACCGGATATTCGAAATTGGCTTCCGCATAGATTTTCTGCGCTTCATCAGAAACCAGATATTCCAGCAGTTTCACAGCAGCGTCTTTATTTTTGGCGTGCTTGGCAAGAGAAGCACCGCTGATATTCACCTGCGTACCGCCTTCCTTGAAGGTTGGCAGGATGACTTTAATGCTTTCACCCCATTTGACCTGTTCTTCACCGCCCTTACCGGAACGCATCAGGCCGACATAATAGGAATTGGCAACGGCGATATCACAAATACCACCTGCAATATCTTTGGCGCCGTCACGGTCGCCGCCGGCTGCTTTGCGTGCCAGATTGGCTTTGACGCCTTTCAGCCATTCTTCGGTTTTTTCCGCGCCGTAATGGGCGATATAATCAGCGATAAGGGCTGTGTTGTAAGGATGCTGACCGGCACGGATACAGATTTTGCCTTTCCATTTCGGATCAGAAAGATCTTCATAATTCAGAGCCGTAACATCCAGATCCTTGGCGGCATAGACGACGCGGGCGCGCATGGACAAGGCGAACCATTCGCCTTTGGCATCACGCAGCTGAGCCGGAACAGCGTCTTCCAGCACTTTGGATGAAACAGGCTGGGTCAGGCCTTTCTCGGTCAGATCGATCAGATTGCCCGCATCAACAGTCATCAGAATATCGGCCGGAGAATTTTCACCCTCAGAAGCCACGCGTTCTGCCAGACCGTCTTTCAGGAAGACAGTATTGACCGTAATGCCGCTCGAAGCTTTGAACGCATCCAGCAAAGGCTGAATCAGGCCCGGTTCGCGGGTCGTATAGATATTCACTTCTTCTGCACTGGCTGCGCCGGTGAGAAGGGTTCCGAAAACGAGGGCAAAGCCTGCCTGCATATATGCGGTTTTGGTCATTCTATCTCTTTCCTGTTGGGAGCGACATGGTCAGATATTATGATTAATAAGGTCAAGTATTGACGAGGTTTAAACGTCAAGTCAAGTCTTTGTGATCGGATTACGCAAAGGATTAATCCCGAAAGAAAAATGCTTTGCCGGTATCGAGACGCAGGCAGATTGTCTGCAAATCTGCCGGTAAACGGGAAGATGTACGTACCCGTAACGGTGCCGGTAATTGTTCGGTACGGATGATCAGCTCTTCTGTTTCACCCAGAAAATGGCGCTCTGTTACTCTGCCTTGTACCGTATTCGGCTGATCGCAATCGCCGGTAAACGGATAAATATGGGAGGGGCGCAGATACATATGTACGGGCCCGTCATCCGGGCTCTGATCCGGCAGATTGAATGTGCCGAGCGGCGTTTCAATATGCCCGTCGCGGATGACACCGGAAATTGCATTGAAATTGCAGAAAAAATCCGCCGTATAGCGACCATTCGGCTGATCGTAAATTTCATGGGCTGTGCCCTGCTGGATGATCTTGCCTGACTTCATCAGCACAATACGGTCACCGGCAGAGAGTGCTTCCTCGGCATCATGGGTAACGATGATAACTGTGGTGCCCAGCTTGCGCAGCAGAGCGATGGTTTCACTGCGTACTTTTTGGCGCAATCCCTGATCGAGATTGGAAAAAGGCTCATCCATCAGCAGAATATCCGGCGCCGGTGCCAATGCGCGCGCCAGTGCAACGCGCTGTTGCTCACCGCCGGACAACATATGCGGATAGCGTGCCGCCATATGGGACAGGCCGACCAGAGCCAGCAGTTCGTCAGCACGGGCTGAGGCCGTGGCGCGTGGTGTTTTGCGCAGGCCGAACAGGACATTTTGTTTGACGGTCAGATGCGGAAACAGCGCATAATTCTGAAACACAACGCCGACACGGCGCTGTTCCGGTTCAATAAAATGCGTGCCGCTGACAATAGGCTGACCATTAATGAAGACAGAACCGCTATCCGGCGTATCAATACCGGAGATGATTTTCAGTAGCGTGGTTTTTCCGCAACCGGAATGGCCGACAAGGCAGATGATTTCACCGGACGCTACAGAAAGCGAAATATCCTGCAGTGCCGCAGTCTGATCGAAACGCCTGCTGACATTTGTTACCTGCAATGCGGTTTTTCTGTTCTCAGCCTGTTCAGAATTGTCTTTTGAATGCACTGTCTGATCTGTCCGTTGCCATTGTGATATTGCTATAACACCGGTTCCGGTGTTGTACTATCAAAAACCTGATCCTTATCATCCTGTATAAATAGGCCGTTTATGGCCGGAGACGAGTGGGGAGACGCGATGTTCAGAATTTCCGTGAAAAGAATTTATGATGCTGCATCACCGGATGACGGTTTTCGCGTCTTGATTGATCGTATCTGGCCGCGCGGAATGACGAAGGAACATGCCGCTGTTGATTTGTGGCTGAAAGAAATTGCTCCGACCACGCCGTTACGCCAATGGTTTCACCATCAGGAGATGAGCGCTGAGGTCTGGCAGATATTTTGTCAGCGCTACCGGGATGAATTGCAGAATAATCCGGAACCGGTTTCTGCACTGGTGCAGCATTGCGAAAGCGGAATTGTGACCTTGCTTTATTCTGCAAAAGACAGGGAGTATAATCAGGCGCTTGTGCTGAAAGATTATCTGACAGAGCTTGAAACGCAGAAACCGCGTTAACGGTTTTCTGCGCTGTCCCTTAGAAACTTGATTATAATCAATGAATTAAAGATCAGTTCTTGTAAGCTGACAATTATAGACGGCGACACTATGCTGAGACAAAGCCATATTAAGGCCGCGGATAGCAGGCATGTTCTGCCGGAATGAGTTCTGTCACTCAGACGAAAAGGATAAGGTTATGACTGTTAGCAATAAGGTTGCACTTGTTACCGGCGCTGCGCAGGGGATTGGCCGCGGCATTGCCTTGCGTTTGGCGAAAGACGGTTTCAATCTGACACTGGTGGATCTGAAAGAAGACAAGCTGGAAGAAGTCGCCAAAGAGATTGAGGCGCTGGGACGCAAGGTCACCACTTTTGCTGCCGATGTCAGCAAGCGCGCGGATATTTATGCGGCGATTGATTATACCGAGAAAGAGCTCGGCGGTTTTGATGTGATCGTCAATAATGCCGGTATTGCGCAGGTCAAACCGCTGTCCGAAGTGATGCCGGAAGAGGTGGAGCGTATTTTCAGGATCAATGTCGATGGTGTGCTTTGGGGCACTCAGGCAGCTGCAGCGAAATTTCAGGCACGCGGCCAGAAGGGCAAAATCATCAATGCATCGTCGATTGCCGGTCATGACGGTTTTGCGATGCTGGGTGTGTACTCCGCTACCAAGTTTGCTGTGCGGGCTTTGACGCAGGCTGCAGCCAAGGAATATGCCAGTGCGGGTATTACCGTGAATGCCTATTGTCCGGGCATTGTCGGCACTGATATGTGGGTGGAGATTGACGAGCGTTTCTCGGAAATTACCGGCGCGCCGAAAGGTGAGACCTACAAGAAATTTGTTGAAGGCATCGCCCTTGGCCGTGCGCAGACCCCTGATGATGTGGCTTCGCTGGTGTCTTTCCTTGCTGGACCGGATTCCGATTACATCACCGGTCAGGCCATTCTCACAGATGGCGGGCTTGTTTATCGCTAAGCGCACAGGCCGCTGATATAATAATCTGAATGTAAGAAACCCCGCCGCAGCTTTGCCGGCGGGGTTTATTTGTATTTACGGACAGGCTGCGTGGTCTTTGATGAGTCTGAACGAAGCCCTCTGATGGCTGTATACGCTGGTGTAAGGCACTCCTTCACAGAATTTTAAGTGCGTATTTACCTGAACTGATATAAAACTTGCGTATATGCGGAATATTTAAACGGGATATTATATCATGACGGCTGCGAGCGAAGATCAGCGGTTTCATATCCGTGATCTGGTACCGGCACTGGCATTGCTGGCGCTGCTGCTTGGCAGTATCGCAACGGCAGTGCTCCGTCCCGTCGGTAAGGATGATCAGTATATTGTCATGGTTGCGCCATGGCGCAGCCTGAACTCTGTTATCAGTTCGATACAGGTCGCTGAAGGCGCGATTGTTTCCATCAATGCCTCATCCAGTCTGATTACCGTTTATTCCGAAAACAAAGATTTCCCCAGCAGGCTTTACAGTGCGGGTGTGTGGCTGGTTTTTGAACCGCTGCAACCGGGCGGCTGTTACAGCATTCAGGAACGGACAACTGCAGTATGATCCTAGAACTTGACGACCTCCGCAGCCGGTTCAGCCGGTTTTTGCTGATCTTATTCTGGCTGCATGTACCGTTACTGGCGCTGGTTGCCTATGTTACGGGGAATTCGCCTTTGTGGGCTGCACTGGCCGGTGTGGCGCTGGCCGGTGCCTATCATCTGTCCTGGCTGCGCTCAGGTATTGCGCCGGTCACCCGTTATATTTCCGGCGTTGTCCTGATGGCACAACCTGCTTTGCTGCTCTATTTCATGAGCGGCAGGGTGTGGCAGATGGATATGCATATGTATTTCTTTGCCATGCTGGCGCTGACGGTTGCCTGGTGCGACCGCCGTGCGGTGATTTTTGCCGCCAGTGCCGTGGCAGTACATCACCTGACGCTGGATTATCTGATGCCTTCCGCGGTGTTTCCGGAAAGCAGTGATCTGAGCCGTGTGTTGCTGCATGCAGGAATTGTGGCCTTTCAGGCGGCGGTTCTGGTCTGGTTCGGTGATATGCTGGTGGATTGTTTCAACCGCATTAATGCCATGCGCGATGAGATTATTGCCAAGAACTCGGCGCTTGAGCAGCGTACGCTGGAAGCCGAAGGCGCAAGCAAGTCGAAGAGCATGTTCCTTGCCAATATGAGCCACGAAATCCGCACGCCGATGAATGCGATTCTGGGCTTTTGTCATCTGGTGCTGCGTACGGATCTCGATCTGCGTCAGAAAGAATATATTTCCAAGATCAGCAATGCGAGCACAGCGCTGTTGCGGCTGATCAATGATATTCTGGACTTCTCCAAAAATGAGGCCGGTAAGCTTTCGCTGGAGACGCGGCCGTTTAATTTGCGTTCATCCTTGCAGAGCCAGCTTAATCTGGCAGCGATTAATGCTGAGAATAAAGGCGTTAATATTGAGACGGTGATTGATCCGGATGTGCCGCCGGTTCTGGTTGGTGATGAATTGCGCCTGAATCAGGTGCTTCTCAATCTCGTCAGCAATGCGGTGAAGTTCAGCGAAAAAGGCACTGTGACAGTTGCCGTCGATACCGCAGAACAGCAGGATGATGAGATTTTGCTGCGTGTTGCCGTGCGCGATCAGGGGATTGGCATTGCACCGGAACAGCAGGCGCTGCTGTTCAACTCCTTTACACAGGCTGACAGTTCCATGACGCGCCGTTTCGGCGGTACAGGACTTGGGCTGGTGATCAGCAAGCAGATTGTCGAGCAAATGGGCGGCACAATCGGCGTGGAAAGCATTCAGGGCAAGGGCAGTACATTCACTTTCACAGTTAAAATGATGAAAGGTGAGATGCAGGCCGAGCCGGTACGGGTGCCGACTGCAGAAATCGCAGGACTGCGGGTTCTGGCTGCCGACGATAATCCGGCATCGCGTGAAATTCTTCATGATGTCTTCAGCGGATGGGGCATGATGATTGATCTGGTGGCTTCCGGTGAGGAAGTGCTCGGCGCGCTTGAAAGTGCGAGCAGTGCCGGTCAGGCCTATGATCTGGTTCTGCTGGACTGGAAAATGCCGGGTATGGATGGTCTTCAGACGGTGCAGGCAATGCATCGCAGTGAGAAACTGTCGCCGTTGCCTTATGTGATGATGGTTACGGCTTATGGCAATGATGAATTCCGTTCAGAATCCGAGCGTTCGGGTATTGCCGCCTTCCTGTCCAAACCGATCGTGCCGGATGTGTTGTTTGATACAGTGACGGAACTGTTTGCCAATAAGCATGAGCCGGATGCACCGCATGCGGAAATCGGTCAGACCATTCCGATGGTGGCTGAACATTTGCGTGGCCTGAAGCTTTTGCTGGCAGAAGACAGCATGATCAATCGCGAAATCGCGGTTGAACTGTTGCAGGATGCAGGACTGAAAGTTGATGTCGCCGAAAATGGCCAGATCGCCTGTGATCTCGCGATTGTTGATCCGCTGCCATATGATGGCGTGCTGATGGATATTCAGATGCCGGAAATGGACGGTATCGAAGCCACCCGTATGATCCGCCAGAAATGGTCATCGGAACAATTGCCGGTTATTGCCATGACTGCCCATGCCTATGAGGAAGAGCGGCAGAAATGTTTCGCCGCCGGTATGGATGATCATATTGCCAAGCCTGTTGATCCGTTCCTGCTGGTGCGTACGCTTGACCGCTGGCTGAAGCCACGCAACCGGAGCGAGGCGACGCCGGCATCGGATATTGCCGCGCCGGTTATCAAGCCGCAGAGCGATTTGCCTGAAGCGCTGCCGCCATTTGATCTGGCCAAAGCTTTGCTGCGGATGAATGGTAAAACGGCGCTGCTGCGCAAACTGATTATTGATTTCGGACAACGCTTTGCCCGAAGCACGGATGAGTTGCACGAACTGATCAGCCGCGGGGCGCTGGATGATGCACGCCGCAATGCGCATACGCTGAAAGGTGTGGCCGGATCGCTGGAACTTGCTGAGCTTTATGCTCATGCGGCGAAAACAGAAGCGGCCTTGTCGCAGGGGGATGTGGTTGCTGCCAATGCGCTGATTGCGGAGCTGGAGCAATTGTTGAAACCGGCGGTAAAAGCCGCGCAGAGCCTTGTAAGTGCGGCGGAAGATGTTAATAAAGCCGCTCCGGCAGAGCAGTCTGATCCGGTCAGTCTTCAGGCGGAAATTTCCGCATTTCGCGGGCTTTTGGAGCGTCGCAGCCTGAAAGCACGCAGCAGTTTTGAACAATTTGCCAATGCGGTTGGCATGATGCCTGCCGAGATGCAGGTTCACCCGATCAAGGTCGCTCTTGATAATCTTGACTACAATCGTGCGCTCACAGTGCTGAATGAGGATTATGCGGATGTTTCGCAGTCATCATCGGTCAGCGGGCGCATCGGAGAAT
>JAIRVW010000441.1 GCA_031253705.1 Brucellaceae bacterium | reverse complement strand
TCAAAACACAATTCCATGCCAAATGATGGGAAATCGAACGGGAATAAATATGAATCTTTGAGCGAGTCGCAGCAAAACTGTCCATGAAGCCAGTTTTGCGCTAATCAAAAAACGAACGTTGATACATTATATACATAGCCAAGATGCAGCGAGCCAAAGACACCCATGACCATTCGCCCGATTCTTAACTTTCCGGATTCGCGTCTGCGCGAGATTGCAGAACCCGTCACACAATTTGATTCCTCTTTGCGTGAACTCACCAATGATCTGCTGGAGACAATGCGCGCAGCACCAGGGATTGGAATCACTGCATCTCATATCGGCGTGGCGAAACGCATTACAGTTCTCGAGCTTTCGCCTGATGCAGGTGTGAAAATCTACATCAATCCCGAAATCATCTGGGCCTCTGAGAAAATGATCCGACATCAGGAGGGCAGTGTCTCGATGTCAGGCGTTGTGGATGAAGTTGAGCGCCACGCTGCCGTGCATGTCCGCTATCAGGATCTGGATGGCAAAGAACATATAGAAGAGTCAGAAGGACTGCTTGCTGTCTGCCATCAACACGAGATTGACCAGATGAACGGTATCTTCTGGATTCAGCGTCTCTCCCGGCTGAAACGGGATCGCCTGATTAAGCGCTTTGAAAAGTTGCAGCGCCGCTAAACATACACCTTATTATAAAGACGCCTCCCGAAGACCACTTCGGGAGGCGTATTCATTTTAGCTATGCAGACCCGGTGCTTCCTGCCCAGTACTTTCCACATATTCCGTATAGCCGCCGCCATATTGATGAATACCATCCGGGGTCAGTTCCAGAACGCGGTTTGAAAGCGCGGACAGAAAATGTCTGTCATGCGAAACAAACAGCATTGTGCCTTCATAGGCAGCCAGCGCTTTAATCAGCATTTCCTTGGTATCGAGATCAAGGTGGTTAGTCGGTTCATCAAGCACCAAAAAATTCGGCGGATCAAACAGCATAGCCGCCATCACCAGACGCGCTTTTTCACCACCTGAAAGTACACGGCATTTCTTTTCAATATCGTCACCGGAAAAACCGAAGCAGCCGGCAAGAGCCCGCAGAGGTGCCTGCCCTGCTTTGGGGAAACGCTGCTCCAGCCATTCCAGAATCGTACTGTCACCTTCCAGAATATCCATGGCATGCTGAGCGAAATAACCGAGCTTAACGCTGGCACCGAGGGAAACATTGCCCTGATCGGCATCAGTCGTACCGGTCACCAGTTTGAGCAAAGTCGATTTACCGGCGCCATTCACCCCCATAATGCACCAGCGCTCACGACGACGGATCATAAAATCCAAGCCTTCATAGATTGTGCGGCTGCCATAGGCTTTATGGACACCTTTGAGATTGACCACATCTTCACCGGAGCGCGGCGGCGTTGCAAATTCGAAAGCAACCGTCTGACGACGGCGCGGCGGTTCTACGCGATCAATCTTTTCCAGCTTCTTCACGCGGCTCTGCACTTGTGAGGCATGGGATGCACGGGCTTTGAACCGTTCAATAAATTTGATTTCTTTTGCGAGCATTGCCTGCTGACGTTCAAACTGCGCTTGCTGATGCTTTTCGTTCAGAGCGCGCTGCCCCTCATAGAAAACATAATCACCCGAATAGGTCGTCAGATTGCCGCCGTCGATTTCAATAATCTTGGAGACAATGCGGTTCATGAATTCGCGGTCGTGCGATGTCATCAGCAATGCGCCGTCATAGGTCTTGAGAAAATTCTCAAGCCAGATCAGGCTTTCAAGATCAAGATGGTTGGAAGGTTCATCGAGCAGCATCACATCAGGGCGCATCAGCAGAATGCGCGCCAAGGCCACACGCATTTTCCAGCCGCCGGACAGATTGCCGACATCGCCGTCCATCATTTCCTGAGAAAAGCTCAAACCTGCAAGCACTTCACGCGCACGGCCGTCCAGACCGTAACCGTCGAGCTCCTCATAACGAGCCTGCACTTCACCATAGCGTTCAATAATAGCATCCATCTCGTTCATACGATCCGGATCGCTCATCGCGGCTTCAAGTTCACGCAGCTCTGCAGCAACGATACTGACAGGACCTGCACCATCCATCACTTCCGCGACAGCAGTGCGTCCGCCCATTTCACCGACATTCTGATCGAAATAGCCGATCGTCACGCCCTTCTCGACCGTAACCTGTCCTTCATCCGGCTGTTCTTCACCGGTGATCATACGGAAAAGCGTTGTCTTACCGGCACCGTTCGGCCCGACGAGACCGATTTTCTCACCACGGTTCAAAGCCGCAGAGGCTTCGATAAACAGAATGCGGTGGCTGTTGGACTTACTGATATTGTCAATGCGGATCATGAAACAGGAGGCCTTGTGATTAGTCAGGCTCCTATGCCATGCCTTGGTCTCCCTGTCACCTCATGCAAATGCAAAGTGAGATGCTGTTTTAACGGATTGCCCGTAGAGCCATCTGCAGAAGAAACCGGATAGCCAGCAGAACCGGCACCAGAACAATGGCAAACCAACCGCCAATTTCCAGCGCCCAGAACCAGAGCTGATATCCTTCGATACGGGTAAGAGAACCGTTATCATCGAAATACGGATCAAGTGAGAGCATCCACAAGGCAATGACATAAGCGAAAATCTGCCCGAACAGCACAATCAGAATGACCGGCCGTATTTTCAAAACAGACCGGAAGCGCAGTGCCTCAACAATCCCGCAGAGACATGCCGCCAGTAATGTCACCGGAAATATGAAAAGCATAATCATCAGAGAATACCGCGTAAGTGCAGAACAACGCAGCCATGCCATGCCTTATCCTGCAGGACAAGACTGATTACTGCCGCCTCAAAGCACAAAAATCGCCCGCTTGTTTCAGACAAGCGGGCGGTTTCTTTTTCAAATCATTTCAGATCAGAATTTGATGCCCAGTTTGGCATTCACCGAATTGCTCGTATAGCCTGAGCCAAACTGACCGCGATAGCTGATACCGATTACTGCCTGCTCACTGGCTTTGATGTCAAAACCCGCCTGAACCAGCGCTGTATCTTCAGCCACAGGAATACCGGAAACATCAAATGCAGAACCCGTTGCGAAAGCTGCACGGCTGACCGGATCAATATCGGCAAATGCATGCTGCCAGCCCAGTGTACCGTTCAGCTCGGTTTTAACATTACCGAACATCATTTCTGTCGCAGTGCGGATACCGAGTGTGGTGAAAACAGTGCTCATTCTGTCGTCATCAACACGCAGAACAGCCTGCCCGCCGGTTTCGGTAAAGCCGTCCGTCTTCACAGAAACATAAGCGAGATTGGCGAAAGGTTCGAAGACCGCATTGCCGGCTTGCAGCTTGTGGCTGAGTTCACCAAAGGCCTGCACAGTCCCTGCATTATAATCAGCTGTGAGTTTTTCCGAGAAATCAGGGAAACGAACTGAACGGCTGGTTTCCACAGAGTGCCAGCTATAAGCAAGACCAGCGCTCAGGGCTGTATTGCCCCAATACGAGCCGCCATAAATACCGAGATGATAATTATCGCTCTCACCGGAAGAAACACGATCATTCACATCAAAACTGGTGCGGCTGTAACCGGCCAGTGCGCCGAGACGGGCATTTTCTGCAACTTCGGCATCATAACCGGCAAAGACACCGCCGGTTGTCTGGCTGAGTTTCGCTGCATTGCCGTTGGCAGAATTCTCTGCCCATGTACCGAAACTCTGTACCCACAAAGCGGCAGGGGCATCTTTGGCGGAAACAACCTGCGCACCCTTCTGCGCATGAGTATCACCGAAAGCGGAACGAATACGATCCTGTGCCGCATTCCGCAGGTCACTGCTGGTATTCATCAGAGCTGTTTTACCGGAAGCATGGATCTCCCCTGTCAGCAGGTTGAAAGCTGACAAAGCCTGTTCTGTGCTTTCCAGCCCGAGCACTGCATCATAAACGGCATTGCCGCCTCCCAGCGATTCAACCGACGCTGCAACAGAACGCTGATTAGCCGTCTCAGCAATATCATCAAAGGCCACTGAATTACGCAGCACATCGAGATAAACAGTCTTCGGATCATAGATAAGACCGAGATTAATGAATGGCATATTCTGGCTGAGATCAGCAAAAGTACCGCTCACACCGCCGTCCGCTGTCAGAATTGTATAACGGCTGCCGGGCACATAAGAGCCGCTTGCTTTGTCCACATAGACGCGGGCCCCGTTAATCGTTGCACTGCCGGAAGCCTGAACGAGATCGGATGTACCGTCCGGATTGATTTCCGCATGATAAAGCGAACCAGCCTCCATCACCAGATCGCCGGATGTTTTCAGCGTTCCGATTGAATTACCCGGTGCGAGAATACCGTCAGCTGCGATATGAATACCGCCCAGCATCCCTGAACCCGCAAGAAACGCGCCGTTGCTGACTTTAATCATACCGCTCACGGAAGCATCACTATGATCCGTATCGCCGACAATCAGTCCGCCACGCTCCACTGATGTACCGCCGCTGTAGCTGTTGACGGCGTTCAGGGTCAGCACGCCCTCGCCGCGTTTAATCAGAGCGCCGCTGCCGGTGATTTCCTGATTGATCTTCAGATTATTGGCGGTCTCTGTCACATCGATCCAGCCTTTGCCATCCAGCACAACCTTGCGCTCAAGGCTGTTCATGGCAAGGCCGGCCACACGCAGGCCACCGTCATTAAGACGTAAATCTGCAGCTGTGCTGCCCAGCGCCGCATCTTCAAAAACAATTACTGTTCCGCCGTCAGAGACCGAGGTTTCACCGATGAAATTGTGATTATCAATGCAATA